>UQVK01000028.1 GCA_900544445.1 uncultured Lachnospiraceae bacterium | reverse complement strand
CTCCTTCTTTCCTGGAGGCCTCTGGTACGGCTTCTGTCGCCGCTGCTGAGGTGGGAGGGGAGCCTGCTGCCGATCCGAAGGACTGCCGGCGGAAATGCAGGGAAAAAAGCTTTTCGGGGGATAGTTGAGGAGTTCATCCACAGTCGGGCAGGACGTCGGAACGGAATGAAAAGCGGGGCTATGGGCAGAAAAATGAATCTGAGATAAAACAGAGGAAGATGGCAAAAAAACACAGCAAAAAAGGAACAGCGAGGCAACTTGGGCTGTTCCTTTTTTGCACCTATTTTTTCCTGCAGATAAACATTCCGTTTTCCTTTGGAATATGCAGAACGCCGTTCACCATTTCTTTTTTCAGAACCTGCTTCACGGTTTCGCGGTCTGAAAGAACCTCAGAGAAAGTTCCGCTGATCAGCGAACCGAGATAATCCAGAAGATCGTCGAGATCGGTAACGGCCAGAGAATCCTTATAGTCAAAACGCTGTACAGCAGAAAAATGCCGCCGTAAAATCTCCTCTCCGTTCTGCAGGGTGAAGACCTTGTTGCTTTTATCAATTACGCCGTAATCTTTTAACAGTCCGGCGATATACGGAACAATTCCGTTTTCCCCATAAGTGGCGCAGTAGAAAACTCCGTCATCGGCCAATACCCGCTTCACCTCCGACAAACCTTTATCCAGATCAGGAACGTGATAGAGCATCATATTGGCGATAACCCTGTCAAATCGGCCGCTTTCACAGGGAATGTCCTGAATGTCCATGACCGCATAGGAAAGATTCTGATGTTCACCGAGAAGCGTCCGTGCGGAGGCAAGCATACCCTCTGAAAAATCGGTAAGAAGCAGATGGGTACCGCTCTCCGGCAAAGGAAGCCTTTCTTTCCACATACTTCCGGTACCGCAGCCAAGCTCCAGAATCTCAGCATCGGCCGGGAGATCATAGTGGGAAAAGATCCAGTTACCGAAGCCCTGCCTGTTGGTGGAATATTTGGCGTGAATGGAAATACGGATATCCAGATTTTGAGTAGTTTTGTATTGCGCCTGAACAGCCGCATCCCGCTGAACAGCTGTTGGCTCAGGTGACGTTCTTTTTACCATGAATCCACCCTCCCGTCTATAAGAATAAGAAAGCGCCCCCGGAAGAAACCTTCTTCCGGAAACGCTTTCAGATTTTCAAATTTCGGAATTCCCGGCCATGCCGGGACAATTTTTAGTATTCCTTCGCTGCCTCTTCGCCGTTCATCACGCGCAGTCCGCCCTGAACCAGAGCGAGAAGCTCGTCTTCACCGGGATAGAGAACGAAGTCTGCGATCCAGCCCACACGTCTCTTCAGGTCGTTGCAGATCACATCGGAGTAAGCGATGCCGCCGGTCAGGATGATCTTGTCAACCTTTCCTTCCAGCACGGCGGACATGGCGCCGATATCCTTGGCCATCTGATAGAGGAAGGCGTCTAGAACGTCCTGATACTCCTTCTTGCCTTCCGCAGCGCCCTTCAGTACGACTCTGGCGTCGTTGGTGCCGACGTAAGCGTTGAAACCGCCGTTTCCGACCAGCTTCTTATAAATTTCCTTTTCCGTGTACTTTCCGGAGAAGCACATTTTCACCAGATCACCGGCGGGAACCGTTCCGGCGCGCTCCGGAGAGAAGGCGCCTTCGCCGTCCAGGATGTTGTTGACGTCAACGATCCGTCCGTCTCTGTGTGCGCCGACGGAACAGCCGCCGCCCATGTGAACGACGATCAGACGGAGCTGTTCATAGGGAATGCCAGATTCCTTGGCATATCTTCTTGCTACAGCCTTCTGGTTGAGCGCGTGGAAGATGCTTCTTCTGGGAAGCTCAGGGCAGCCGGAATATCTGGCTACGGGCTCCAGCTCGTCCACCACAACGGGGTCAACGATGAAGGAAGGAACGCCGATGGAATCGCCGATCTCTCTGGCGAGGATACCGCCCAGGTTGGAAGCGTGCTGTCCCTGATAGCCGATTTCAAGGTCGTGAAGCAGCTCGTCGCTCACCTTATAGGTGCCGCCCGGAATGGGCTTTAACAGGCCGCCGCGTCCCACGATGAAATCCAGAGAATGAATATCAAAATTTTTCTCCTTCAGAAGGTCCATGATGATTTCCTTGCGGAAGTCCTTCTGATCGATGATGGAAGCGTATTTGGCAATCTCCTCCGTGGGATGGCGCAGGGTCTCTTCAAAGAGAAGGGTTTCGTCCTCGAACACGCCGATCTTGGTGGAGGTGGAGCCGGGATTGATGATTAAGCTCTTAAAAGACATATTTCCTCTCCTTTTGTTTCTGCCTCCTGAAACGCGGCAGAATTCTCTCGATATATTATTTCTTCAGGTTTTCCGCAACGACAGCGGCCAGAGCGATGGAATTCACCTTGGTTTCAAAGGTGTCGGAGCGGCTGGTCAGGATGGCGGGAACCTTGGTTCCGGTCAGGATACAGCCGTTCTTCACGCCGGGAACCATATGCACAATGGCCTTGTAGACCAGGTTGCCTGCATGGATGTCGGGGAACAGAAGGATATCGGCGTCACCCTGGATCTTACGGTCCGTTGCACCCTTATGCTTGGCGGCTTCGGGATCGATGGCCAGATCCAGAGAAAGAGGGCCGTCCACGATGCAGCCGGTGATTTTGCCTTCTTCATTCATTTTGGTCAGCTCTGCAGCCTCTACGGTGACAGGCATCTTGGGGTTGACCACTTCCACAGCGGCAAGGGGTGCAACCTTCGGATTGGCAATGCCGCAGGCATGTGCCACTTCAACGGTATTTTCAATGATATGTACCTTGTCCTCCAGGGAAGGGTAGGTCATGAAAGCCACATCCGTGAAGAAAAGAAGCTGGTCAATGCCGGGGATATCAAAAACGCATACATGGGAAAGCGGATTGCCGGTACGGAGGCCCACTTCCTTGTCCAGAATGCTCTTCAGGAAGGTCTTGGTCTCCAACAGGCCCTTCATGTACATGTCCACTTTCCCGTCATGAGCAAGCTTGACGGCGGTCAGAGCGGCCGTCCATTCATCCGGCTCATGAATGATCTCAAAATCGGAAATATCGATGCCGTCTTTGGCGGCAACCGCCTTGATCTTTTCTTCATCGCCGACGAGAACGGCATTGGCGATGCCGCGGTCCTTGGCCGCTCTTACGGCTTCCAGAACAGCGCTGTCCTGAGCGACAGCAACGGATACGGTTTTCTGTCCGCATTCCTTCACCTTGGAAATCAATCCGTCAAAACTTGTACTCATTTGTCTGCACCTCATTCATCGTAATTATTATGGATGGTTATCCGGGAACCGGGAAACAGCTTCCCAGGAAGGGAAGCTGACTGCTGTTTTTCTAAAGAAATATCCCGATAAACCCATTGTTAAAAGTGTAACACTTTTACAGGGAAAGGTCAAGGCGTACGGCGGCTTTCCATGTGCGCGGGGGCGCAGCTCGTTACAGTTCATTTCGTGCCACTTGCAAAACCGCACTGTGCGCTCTCCGCTGCTTCGCAGCTTTGAAAAATCACCGTTGGCGAATGATTGCTCATTCAACAGGCCCATCTCCGATGGTCCGTTCTATATGCATGGCGAGATAGCCGATTTCCGCTTCCTCCAGAGGATGGCGCAGATGCTTCGACAGATGTGCGCAGATTTCGGACGCCAGACGAAAGGAATCGGGAAATTTGACGGCCATATAGTCGTTCATGTTCAGCTTCAGCTTTTCTCCGGTCATGGCCCGGGCGGTCATATAACGGACATGGTTCATCAGGCGGTTATAGGCCAGGGACATGATGTCGATGGTCTGCCCGGTTTCCTCCTCCACCATCCGGATACATTCCCGCACGGACCCTGCGATCTGCATGGAAAGGGCCACATTTTCATCCTCGATGGCGGAGTGAATATGGAGCGCCACATAGCCGATCTCATGCTCGTCTATGTCCACCTGCAGGCGTTCCCGGAGGATGGGGCGTAGACATTCCGCAGCCTTGTATTCCATATGAAACAGAGCGATGATGTCCCCGGTCAGCGGATTGCTGATCTGCTCGCCGTTTTTGAGCCGTTTAATGGCAAAGGCGATGTGGTCGGCCATGGGGAAGAGGATGTTCCAGTCGATTTTGCCGAAGATCCGTTCGCCCTCCTTCAGTACCTGTTCGGCAATTTCCAGGAAGACGGGATCGATTTCCCGGATCAGGTCCATTGCGCTGCCCCGTTCGGTTTTTTCCTGAAGGGAATAGACCGTGCAGCCCTCCGGCGCATCCAGGCGTTCGGAGACCTTTCGGCCGAAGCCGATCCCCTTTCCGATTAGGAGGTATTCCTGGCTGTCCTTCATGTCGATCCCGATCAGGGTATTGTGATTCAGAACTTTTTTTACGCGAAACATATCTTCCCCCATTCTGCCGCGCGGCGGCATGGATTTTAAAGCACAGAACGGAGCGGGGAAACCCCGCTCCGAAGATTGGCACGGTCAGCCGGTGGTCAGACGGTCTGAGAAGGCTGGCCGGTTCTCAGTGTTTCCACTGCAAACAGCGGATCTCCTGCATGTACTTCGCCTTCTGCCAGAAGCCGGATCCGCTGAGAGGGTTCCAGCTCCGTACACAGGACTGGCGAGGCAAGGGACGGAGCATGCGCCTTCAGGTAATCCAGATCGAGACGCATCAGCGGATCGCCCTTTTTCACCTGGTCGCCGTCCTTTACCAGAACCGTAAAGCCCTGGCCGTTCAGATTGACGGTATCGATTCCCATGTGGAGAAGCATTGCGGTTCCTCCTGCGGTGCGAAGGCCGATGGCATGACAGGTGTCAAAAACGAAGCAGATTTCGGCATCCGCCGGAGCGGTCACTTCGCTTTCCGAAGGAATCACCATGGCGCCGTCTCCCATCATGCGCCCTGCAAATGCCTCGTCGGGCGTTTCGGAAAGATCGGCCGCCGTTCCCGTCACCGGGCTGTAAATGATGTCCGTCCGGATCACCTGTTCAGGAGCTTCGGAAGTCTGTGTGTCATCAGCGGTTTTACAGGAATCAGCCCCGCTCTGCATCTGTTCCGGCTGGCGGGTTTCTACGGAAGGGGGGACGGGACGGGCTGACGGAGCGGCATCAGGCTCTTCCATGGGAGCGTGTTCCAGATAATCCTCCAGGTTGGATTTGATCACGGTTACCCTGGGGCCGTAGATGACCTGAACGCCGTTTCCCTTGTGAACGACGCCTGATGCGCCCGTACTTTTCAGCAGCGCGTCATCCACAAGGTCGGACTGATGGACGGTGCAGCGAAGTCTCGTCGCGCAGCAGTCCACATCGGAAATATTGGCTTTGCCGCCGAGCCCACGGCAGATCGCGGCGGACAGCGCGTCTTCTTCAGAAAGGACAGCCTCGGCTGCACCGTCGCCCTGGTGCTTCCTGGCTTCCACATCGCTTCTGCGGTAGAGTTTTACCTCCTGGCTGTCATCCCGGCCGGGGGTTTTCAGATCCAGCTTCCGGATCAGGAAGGAGAAAAGCAGATAATAGACCACAAAATAGCCGATTCCAACAACCACGATCCAGAGCCAGCCGGTTTTGGCGTTTCCCTGCAGCACCCCGAAAAGGAACAGGTCGATCAGTCCGCCGGAGAAGGTCAGCCCCACACCGACGCCGAGAATGTGCATCAGCATATAGGAAAGGCCGGCCAGCACACAGTGAATGACATAGAGGACGGGGGCAACGAAGAGAAAAGTGAATTCCAGAGGCTCCGTAATTCCGGTCAGCATGGAGGTCAGGGCCGCAGAGAGCAGGAGTCCTGCCGCCGCTTTTCTCTTTTCCGGCTTCGCCGTATGGTACATGGCGAGAGCGGCGCCGGGAAGCCCGAAAATCATCAGGGGGAACTTTCCGGTCATGAAGCGGGTGGCGGATACGGAATAATGGGTGACGGAAGGATCGGCGAGCTGGGCGAAAAAGATGTTCTGCGCGCCCTCTACGATGCGGCCTCCCACTTCCATGCTTCCGCCGAGAGCGGTCTGCCAGAAGGGCAGATAGAACACATGATGCAGTCCGAAGGGAATCAGAGCCCGCTCCATCAGACCGTAAAGCCAGGTTCCGGCGTAGCCGGATTCCATCACCACACCGCCGACAGCGTAGATGCCGGACTGGATGACGGGCCAGATGTAATACATCAGAATGCCGACGGCGGTGAATACGATTCCGCTGATGATCGGAACGAAGCGGGTTCCGCCGAAGAAGGAGAGCACCTGAGGCAGCTCGATTTTATAGAAACGGTTATGAAGCGCGGCCACGCCAAGGCCGACAACGATGCCGCCGAACACGCCCATCTGCAGGGAGGTGATGCCAAGCACGGAAGTGGTGGCGCCGTCCAGCATGGCCTCCGCGCCGCCATTATTGTTGATCATGGCGCCGATGGAAGCATGCATGATGAAAAAGGCGATGGCGGCGGAAAGAGCGGCAACTTCCTTTTCCTTCTTCGCCATGCCGATGGCTACGCCCATGGCGAAAATGATGGGAAGGTTGGTGAATACGATGTCGCCCGCGGCGCTTAACACCTGCAGGATCGCGTTCAGAAAGGTGCCCGGCCCCATCAGGTTCAGAAGCCCATAGGTTTCGAGCATGGTCTCATTGGTAAAAGAGCCGCCAACACCGAGCAGAAGACCGGCGACAGGCAGAATTGCAATCGGCAGCATAAAGGATCTTCCCACACGCTGCAGCACACCAAAAATTTTGTCTTTCATGACAGTTCCTCCATTTCTTTGAAAGAAGCTTACGCTGTTGCTGAGTGTTTCTTTACAGGATGTCCGATGCATGCCGATCGTATAAAAAAAGCACTAACATGCATAAACATCCCAATGATTCATGCATAGTTAATGCCTGCCGCACAGTTACATACTATATCATGGCTTCAGCCTATCATTTTTGACGGGAATTGTCAATCCGTGCGGCATGTATCAGATGATTTTTGTGCAATATAGTAAAAAAGCTTTTCTGAAATTGTGCAAAACAGGCAAGGCGAAAGGCAAAGAGATGAAAAAAATTTGGAAAGGACAGCTTTTTACGGGAACAAAAGCGGATTTTTATGGAGGAAAAGCGGCAGAGGGGAAGAAAAACCGGCAGATAAAAGTTGAATAACCACTTCTTTTCTGATAAAATAAAAAGAAGTGCGGGCAGATATACTTGTTTCTCACAGAAACTCTGCGGCTGTATCAGACAGAGCTTCGGGAGATAATAACTGATGAGAAAAAACGCCCGGACCGATGCCACACGGACAAAAAGAATGGAGCAGGTATTAAGATGAATATCATTCAAAAAGTTTTCGGTACGCACAGCCAGAGAGAGCTGAAGCGGATCGAGCCCCTTGTGGAAAAAATAGAATCCCTGAGGCCGGAAATGATGGCGCTTTCCGACGAGGCACTGAAGGATAAGACCAGGGAATTCAAGAAGAGGCTCGCCGATGGGGAGACCCTGGACGATCTTCTTCCGGAGGCTTATGCCACGGTGCGCGAGGCCGCCCGCCGCGTCCTGAACATGGAACCTTTCCGGGTGCAGCTGATCGGCGGAATCATTCTTCATCAGGGACGTATCGCGGAGATGAAGACCGGTGAAGGAAAGACGCTGGTTTCCACCCTTCCCGCCTATCTGAACGCGCTGGAAGGCAAGGGCGTGCACGTGGTCACGGTCAACGACTATCTGGCCAGCCGTGACGCGGCCTGGATGGGAGCTGTGCATGAGTTCCTCGGTCTGGAAGTGGGCTGCGTCTTAAACGGCATGAAGCCGGAGGAGCGGCGCGCGGAATACGCCAAGGACATCACCTATGTGACCAATAACGAGCTGGGCTTCGATTACCTGAGAGACAACATGGTCATCTATAAGGAGCAGCTGGTGCTGCGGGATCTGCACTATGCCATCATCGATGAGGTGGACTCGGTGCTGATCGACGAAGCAAGAACCCCTCTGATCATTTCCGGACAGAGCGGCAAGTCCACCAGACTGTATGAGGCCTGCGACATCCTGGCCAAGCAGATGGAGCGGGGCAAGGACATGGAGGACCTTTCCAAGCTGGACGCCATCATGGGCGTGGAGCAGGAGGAGACCGGGGACTTCATCGTCAATGAAAAGGATAAGGTGGTCAACCTGACCGAGCGCGGTGTGGCCAAGGTGGAGAAGTTCTTCCAGATTGAGAACCTGGCCGATCCGCAGAACCTGGAGATCCAGCACAACATCATTCTGGCGCTGCGCGCCAACAACCTGATGTTCCGCGACAAGGATTATGTGGTGAAGGACGATCAGGTGCTGATCGTGGATGAGTTCACTGGCCGTATCATGCCGGGACGGCGTTATTCGGACGGCCTGCATCAGGCCATTGAGGCGAAGGAGCACGTGAAGGTTAAGAGAGAGAGCAAAACCCTTGCCACCATCACCTTCCAGAACTTCTTCAATAAATTTGAGAAAAAAGCGGGCATGACCGGTACGGCGCTGACCGAGGAAAAGGAATTCCGGGATATCTACGGCATGGACGTGGTGGAGATCCCCACCAACAAGCCGGTGCAGAGAATCGACCATCAGGACGCCGTATACAAAACGAGAAAGGAAAAGCTTCACGCCATCGTGGAAGCGGTGGAAGAGGCTCATGCGAAGGGACAGCCCGTACTGGTGGGCACCATTACCATCGAGGCTTCCGAAGAGCTGTCCGGCCTTCTGAGAAAGAAGGGCATTCCGCATAAGGTGCTGAACGCCAAGTTCCATGAGCTGGAAGCGGAGATCGTGGCGGATGCCGGCGTGCACGGCGCGGTCACCATCGCCACCAACATGGCGGGCCGTGGTACGGATATCAAGCTGGATGACGAGGCGAGAGCCGTGGGAGGCCTGAAGATCATCGGAACGGAGCGCCATGAATCCAGACGTATCGATAACCAGCTGCGCGGACGAAGCGGCCGTCAGGGAGATCCGGGCGAATCCAAATTCTACATTTCGCTGGAAGACGACCTGATGCGTCTGTTCGGTTCCGAGCGCCTGATCAACATGTTCAACGCGATGGGCGTGCCGGAGAACCAGGAAATTGAGCACAAGATGCTCACAGGTGCCATTGAATCTGCCCAGAAGAAGATCGAGGGCAACAACTTCGGCATCCGTAAGAACCTGCTGGAGTACGACCAGGTGATGAACGAGCAGCGCGAGATCATCTATGCGGAAAGACGCCGCGTGCTGGATGGCGAAAGCATGCGCGATGTGATCTACAAGATGATCACCGATATCGTGGATAATACCGTTGACATGGTGATCGGAGAGGACGCGGATGTGGACGAGTGGAATTTCACCGAGCTGAATTCCCTTCTGCTTCCTATCATTCCCCTTGCGCCTGTCACGAAGGAGAGGGTGTCAAAGCCCAAGAAAAACAGCCTGAAGCAGCAGCTGAAGGAAGAAGCCGTCAAGCTGTATGAGAATAAAGAAGCGGAATTCCCGCAGGCGGAAATGATCCGTGAGCTGGAACGCGTGGTACTTCTGAAAGTGATCGACAACAAGTGGATGTCCCATATCGACGATATGGAACAGCTGCGTCAGGGCATCGGCCTGCAGGCGTACGGCCAGAGAGATCCGCTGGTGGAATACAAGATGAGCGGCTACGAAATGTTTGACGCCATGACCGAAGGCATCCGTGAGGATACCATCCGCCTGCTCTTCCACGTGAGAGTGGAGCAGAAGGTGGAAAGGGAGCAGGTGGCCAAGGTGACGGGCACCAACAAGGATGATTCCAAGGCAAAAACGCCGGTGAAGAAGGCTGCGGCCAAGATTTATCCCAATGATCCCTGCCCCTGCGGAAGCGGTAAGAAGTATAAAAACTGCTGCGGCAGGAATAAATAACAGGACGGCATAACAGGTTTGAAAAAAGAAAAGGTGGTGATTCGCAATGGTCTTGCTTGATCAGATGAAGCAGGAATTACAGTCTTACAAAACTCCATTAGCGGAAGTGAGGGATTCACTTTAACCTCGCTGAAAAGACGAAGAAGATCGAAGAGCTGGAACGGGAAATGGAGGCTCCCGGCTTCTGGGATAACCCTGATTATTCCAATAAGAAGATGAAGGAGCTGAAAAATCTCAAGGATACGGTGGATCAGATCAACGGTCTGGAAACCCAGTATGAGGACATTGAAACCCTGATTGAGATGGGGAATGAGGAAGAGGATGAAAGCATGGTCGAGGAGATCCGCGGCGAGCTGGATTCCTTTGCGGCGGAGCTTGAGACGCTCCGTATCGGTACCCTTCTGACGGGAGAGTATGATAAAAACGATGCGATTCTGAAGCTGAACGCCGGTGCGGGCGGAACGGAGAGCTGCGACTGGTGCAGCATGCTCTACCGCATGTATACCAGATGGGCTGAGAAAAAGGGCTTCAGCGTAGAGGTCCTGGATTATCTGGACGGCGATGAGGCGGGCATCAAATCCGTCACCTTTCAGGTGAACGGGGAAAACGCCTACGGCTATCTCAAGTCGGAAAAGGGCGTGCACCGTCTGGTGCGCATTTCTCCCTTCAATGCCCAGGGAAAACGGCAGACTTCCTTCGTGTCTCTGGATGTCATGCCGAACATCGAAGAGGATCTGGACGTGGAGATCAACGATGAGGATCTGAGGATCGATACCTACCGAAGCAGCGGCGCGGGCGGACAGCACATCAACAAGACGTCCTCCGCCATCCGTATTACCCACCTTCCTACCGGAATCGTGGTACAGTGCCAGAATGAGCGCTCCCAGTTCCAGAACAAGGATAAGGCCATGCAGATGCTGAAGGCGAAGCTGTATATGCTCAAGCAGGAGGAAAACGCGCAGAAGCTTTCCGGCATTCGTGGAGAGGTGAAGGAAATCGGCTGGGGCAACCAGATCCGTTCCTACGTATTCCAGCCCTACACCATGGTGAAGGATCACAGAACCAGCCATGAAACGGGAAATGTGGACGCGGTGATGGACGGTGACCTGGATCCCTTCATCAACGCCTACCTCAAGTGGATCAGCACGGGGAAGGCGGAAGGAGAAGAACAGTAAGTTAAAAGCGGTAATTGTGCCGGAAACTCCGGCATGATTGCCGCTTTTGAGCTTATGACTATTTCTCCTGTAAGATTGACTTCTTTTACGGTTGGAAGTATAATAAATCATACAAACAGCATACTAATGTATGGAATTGTTAATGAAAAAGGAGGCGAAAGAATGGCTGAACAGGTGTTGATACAATTCAGGGTGGATAAGGATTTGAAACAGGATGTAGCAGATATTTGTGATGCGCTTGGAACAGACATACCGACTGTTTTCCGGATGTGTATGAAGCAGATTATCATAACAAGAGGCATTCCTTTTTCTACGAGACTTCCTGAAAAGGCTGTGACCAGAGAGGAAGCGATTGACGCTTTTGAAGAGATGCGGAGACAGGCGGCTGATGTGCCGGAGATGAGTCTGGAAGAAATTAATGATGAGATTCGCAGTGCCAGAGCCGGGCTGAAAGCCAGGAAGGCGGCAGACAGATGAGATGTTATGCGGTGATTGATACAAACAGATGTAAAAAAGGAGCCGATACGCTTTCTGACAGGCGTACCGGCCCTTTTAGGCATGTCCTACAAGGCGCATATCTGACAACGCATCATCCTTACTGAACGTTCCCGCCATTCCTTTTGCTCATCAGCTCCAGATAAAAATTGGAGTAGGTGGTGTTCATATAGGGAATCACAAACAGCAGTCCGATGCAGCAGGTGAGAAAGCCCAGCAGATACAGAGGGATAAAGCTCACATCGAGATAAAAGCGTCTCGCCTTGCTTCCCTTCATGATTTTACGGCTGAAGCGCAGGCACTGAACCGCAGAAAAATCCGGAAAGTCCAGCATCACAAAGTAGCTCTGCGAGTACATCAGGCTGATGATGACGGATGCCACAAGCCCGAAGCAGAAGGCGATGGTGATGGGAATCAGCATGTAAAGGGAGTCGATCACCATCCACAGAGCCAGCAGGAGAAACAGCGGAACGAAGGACGCCAGCATCAGAAGGAGCTGGTAAAGCTGGATCAGGATGGCCTTATCCGGGTGATGGGTAAAACCGTAGAACACATCGCTGACCCGGATGTTTCCCCCGCAGGAAATATTCAGATACAGATAGGTCTGTCCGGCGATAAAAATACCGGCAAAAAGCTGCAGCAGACATTCGATGATAAAGCTGACAATCAGCCCGGGCATGGTCCGCGTATCCAGAGGAAGCGTGATCACACTGGTGATCGCGAACATGATGATCTCCACAATGAGGATCGCGGGAATGATCGTTCCATATTTTCCAAGAAGCTGCCCCTTTGCTCTGGCCTTCAGCTCAGCCGAGGTTGCATGTCTTTCCATATTGTTTTCTCTCCTTTTGGTATAAGGCATTACTAATCTTCGCCGTAGATATCCTGTATTTCATCCCAGGCCTCGTCGAAGCTTTCGCCGTAGAAATATTCATAATACTGATTCAGCTGATCATGAAATTCCTTCTGCATATTCGGGTTGGTGAACAGCAGCAGAAAGGAGCTCGCCACGATCAGGATATTGACGATCAGGCCGAGTATGCCCGTCAGGACGCCAACCTTCGCGTTGGGAAGCATGGCCCTGTCGTTTCCCTTGGACAAAAGAGCCAGGATGATGGAGAGGCATCCGAAAATGACAGGAGGAAAAACCGTCCCCGTGAAAGCGCTGAGAATGGCCAGGATGCCGAGCACCATGGAAGCGGTTGCAAAGGAGCTTCCGGGATGTCTGGTCGGCGGCGTATAATACGGCGGAATGCCGGAATTGTTGTTCTGCCAGGGCGGGATCTGCCCGTTGTTATAATTGTCCATGTTTACCTCCGTGCGCAAAAGGCACAAATTCTGATTTTTATGGAAAAGCTTATGAAAGATATTGTAGCACGCATGGGGAGATGTGACAAATAAAAAAAGTGTGAAAGCGCCCGTTTATGAGCAAAGGTAGCTGCGAAGCGCGGCTTTGCGAATGGCGCGGAGTGAACTGTAACAATCCCGACTATAAAGTGAAATAAAAAAGGAAGTGAAAGAAAAAAAGGAAGAAGCTTGAAATTACGCGCCTCCTTCCACTATAATAAAAGAGCGTCCCGCACATCTCTGCGACTGGAGAGGGTGGGAGGTTCTTTTATTTTTATGAAAGGAAAGGGACATCCTGTCTGCAGGACAGGAAATACAGACGACAGAAAATGGATATCACAGGAAAGCTTACAGAAGAACTGAAGGTTCAGAAATGGCAGGTGGAAGCGGCGGTAAAGCTGATCGACGAGGGGAATACGATTCCCTTCATTTCCCGTTACCGTAAGGAAGCAACGGGCTCTATGAATGACGAGCAGTTAAGAGATCTTTACGAACGCCTGAACTACCTGAGAAATCTGGAAGAAAAGAAGGAACAGGTTTTATCCAGTATAGAAGAGCAGGGAAAGCTGACGGAAGAGCTGAAGGAAAAAATCCTCGCGGCTGAGACCCTGGTGGTGGTGGACGACCTCTACAGGCCTTACCGCCCCAAGAGAAGAACCCGCGCCAGCGTGGCGAAGGAGAAGGGGCTGGAAGGGCTGGCGCAGCTCATTCTGGCGCAGGAGACAGACCGTCCACTGGAAGAGGAGGCCGCCGCTTATGTGAGTGAGGAAAAGGGCGTGGAGAGCGCCGCGGACGCGCTGCAGGGCGCGAAGGATATCATCGCGGAGATGATTTCCGATGAGGCGGACTACCGGATTTTCATCCGGAATCTCACCTTTGAGGAAGGAAAACTCACCAGCACGGCAAAGGACGAGAAGGCTGCCAGCGTTTACGAGACCTATTATAATTATGAAGAGCCACTGAAAAAGACGGCAGGCCACCGCATCCTGGCTTTAAACCGTGGAGAAAAGGAAAAATTCCTCACCGTGAAGGTGGAGGCTCCCGAGGAGCGGATTCTGCAGTATCTGGCCAAAAAGGTCGTCACCAGGCAGAATAACATCACGGAACCCGCGCTCCGTGAGGCGATTGCGGACAGCTATGACCGTCTGATCGCGCCTGCCATCGAGCGGGAAATCAGAAACGACCTGACTGAGAAAGCGGAGGACGGCGCCATTTCCGTGTTCGGAAAGAATCTGGAGCAGCTGCTCATGCAGCCGCCTATCGCGGGAAAGGTGGTGCTGGGCTGGGACCCGGCCTTCCGCACGGGCTGTAAGCTGGCAGTGGTGGACGAGACGGGAAAGGTGCTGGATACGAAGGTGATTTATCCGACGGCGCCCCAGAATAAAGTGGAAGAAGCGAAAAAGGAGCTGAAGCGCCTCATTGACAAATATCACGTTTCCCTGATTTCCGTAGGAAACGGAACCGCTTCCCGGGAATCCGAGCAGGTGATTGTGGAACTGATCAAGGAACTTTCCACACCCGTGCAGTATGTGATCGTAAATGAAGCGGGCGCTTCCGTGTATTCGGCGAGCAAGCTTGCCACGGAGGAATTTCCTAATTTTGACGTGGGACAGCGCAGCGCTGCTTCCATCGCGAGACGCCTGCAGGACCCGCTGGCGGAGCTGGTGAAGATCGATCCCAAGTCCATCGGCGTAGGCCAGTACCAGCACGACATGAACCAGAAAAAGCTGTCGGAGGCCCTGGAGGGCGTGGTGGAGAACTGCGTGAACCGGGTGGGCGTGGATCTGAACACGGCCTCCGCATCCCTGTTGGAATACATTTCAGGAATCACGAAGACCATCGCAAAAAATATTGTGGAATACAGAGAAGCCAACGGCAGGTTCACCAACCGGAAACAGCTTCTCAAGGTGCCCAAGCTGGGCCCGAAGGCCTTTGAGCAGTGCGCGGGCTTCCTGCGCATTCAGGACGGGGAAAATCCTCTGGACGCCACCAGCGTGCATCCGGAATCCTATGAGGCGACCATGAAGCTTCTGGACCGACTGGGCATGACGTTTGATGATGTGAAGAAGCTGCAGGCGCAGGCGGCCGCAGCGAAGAGGAACGGAAAGAGCGGCTTACGGACGGCGGCCGGAGCAGGCGGCGGAACCGATGCGAAGGGCGCAGCCTCCGGCGGAACCGGCAGTGCCGCAGGACAGGGAGGCAGAGGAACCGCACAGAACGGCTTTGACAGAAAGGGCAGCCGGATGGTGATCCGCAACACGAACACCGCCATGGGCCGGGCTCTCGCAGCGGCCATGGGAGGCATTTCTCTGGAAGAAGGCGGACAGAACGCGAAGAAGCAGGCGGCGCGGCAGGATGCCGGAAATCAGGCGAAAACGCAGACGGAGCAGTCCGGGCATGGACCGGAAAACGCTTCCGGACTCTCCGCTTCCGGCCTGGAGCGAAGAGTCGGAGATAAGGCGAAGCTGGCGCAGGAGCTTGGCATCGGGGAGATCACTCTGACGGATATCTTAAAAGAGCTGGAGAAGCCCGCAAGAGATCCCAGAGAAGATATGCCCGCCCCGATCTTAAGAAGCGACGTGCTGGATATGAAGGATTTAAAGCCCGGCATGATCCTGAAGGGAACCGTGAGGAACGTCATCGATTTCGGCGCTTTCGTGGATATCGGCGTGCATCAGGACGGCCTGGTCCACATTTCTCAGATCACCGACCGCTTCATTAAGCATCCGCTGGAGGCGGTCAGCGTGGGAGACGTGGTGGACGTGAAGGTTCTGGATGTGGATGTGGCGAAGAAGCGGATCTCCCTCACCATGCGCCTGGATCAGGAGGCGAAGCCGAAGGACAGACAGAAAAAGTGAGAAGGGAAGCGCCGCTGAGACAGGAAAGGGATATGGAAAAGGAGCAATCGGATAGGGGAAGGAACTTCCTCTATCCGATTTCGCGATACGCACAGCTTATGACATGCCGCTCGCTGTACTTGCCCGGCAGAAGGAGCCTTCTTCAATATTTTGCACGGAGAAAGCCGGTACTGACGGAGAAACAAAATTGTGCGGTTGAAGGGGAGCTGGATTCCGGGGTATAGTAGAAACAGGAAAAACAGAACCGGGGATGAACCGGAAAAGGGAGGGTTTCAGTATGGCAAAAACGGAAAAAGAGCTCTGCGCACTGATGGAACGGGTGAACGATTACTGGATCGGGCAGAATCCGGAAACGGGGGACTGCGCCTGGGAGCGGGCCGCTTATTTTCTGGGGAATATGGCGGCGTACGAGATTCTGAAAAAACCGGAATATCTGGAATATGCCGTCCGGTGGGCAGAAAACAACGGCTGGAATTTTTACAGAAATCCGCAGGATCAGGCGACCAACGCGGATGATTTAAGCTGCGGGGAGACCTATCTGGACCTGATGGAAAAATACGGCGTAAAGGGCAGCATGGAGCATATCAGAAAAACCATGGAATGGACGGCGCAGGATCCGCAGAATGATTACTGGTGGTGGATAGACGCCATCTACATGGCCCTTCATTTTTACAATCGTGCGGGACTCTGCCTGAAGGAGGAAAAATTGTTCGATAAGGCGTACCGGCTGTTTCTGAATACGAAAAAAGAACGGGGCCTGTATGACGAACAGGAGGGTCTGTGGTTCCGGGATGAAAACTATCTTCCGGACCGGGCGCGGACGGCGGACGGGAAAAAGGTATTCTGGTCCCGGGGAAACGGCTGGGTATTCGCCGGTCTTGCCAGGACGCTCGAGATCCTTCCGGAGGAGCACGCTTATTACAGGGAATATGAACAGACCTTTCGCAGGATGGCTCAGGCTCTGCGAAGCTGCCAGCAGGAAGATGGCTTCTGGCATACGAGCCTCCTTTCTCCGCAGGAGTTTGACATGCCGGAAACCTCCGGAACGGTGCTCAATGTGCTTGGCATGCTGATGGGAATCCGGTTGGGGATCCTGCCGGAGGATTACAGGGACTGCGCCATAAGGGGATTTGATGCCCTGGTGAGGGAAGCGGTGCAGGAGGATGGAAGGATCGCCTGGGTGCAGACGGTCGCGGCGGCTCCGGGCCCGG
The DNA here is from genome assembly GCA_900544445.1 of uncultured Lachnospiraceae bacterium. Taxonomy (GTDB): domain Bacteria; phylum Bacillota; class Clostridia; order Lachnospirales; family Lachnospiraceae; genus Eisenbergiella; species Eisenbergiella intestinigallinarum. The sequence goes on along the minus strand of UQVK01000028.1, from coordinate 19,242 downwards.
TGAGAAAGGAATGTACGAATGATTATGCGGTGGGAACCTTCCTTCTGGTATGCCGGGAACTGATTTATGAAATGCGGGCGGAATGATGAAAAGAAAAAGATATCGGTATCTGTACCGGCTGACCCTCATCATTTTTCTGATGCTTGCTCTTCCTGTCATTCTGATTACCTGGTTTTTCTGGAATCGTTCCTTTGAAGAGATGCGAAAAGGGAATGAAGCCTATTATGAAAAGATGACGGAGTCCTTCATGAACGGCTTCAACAGGGAGCTGACGGAGCTGAAGGATCACGCGTCCCGGCTGAGTGTGGGCAGCAGGAAGACGGACAGTGCTTTTTTCCGGGGAGAGGAAAGCTTTCAGGAGAACGCCTACTGGTATTATGAGGCGGTGGAGGAGCTGAAGGAGAATGCCAATTTCGACATCAGCGACTGGGGGATCTATTATTATGGAATAGACAGCGTGATCACCAGAAGCGGAAACCGGTCTTTGAAGCAGTATGTGGAAAACACGCTGCTTCAGGATGGAGGAGACGCTGAGCAGGCGATGCATTTTTTCTCCGAAGGGAACTACCGGCAGATGAAGATGGTGTTCGCGACGACGAACACCGCGGACAGCCATGAGGGAAAAATGCTGGCGGGCTACTGCACCACCCTGGGAAGCGGCGGAGACAAAGCCCTGATCTTCTATGTGATCGACCCGCAGAATTATAAGGATCTGTGGAATGTGGGCTATGATGAGGAGGGCGTATACTTTTATGTGTTAAACAGCCTGACGGATCAGGTTTTCCTCGCCTTTGGGGATGCGGCCGGGGCAGAGGAACTCAGACTGGAAGAAAACGAGAGAACGACGCACGGGATCAGGCAGAAGGTGCTGTATCAAAGCAGCAACAGCCTGCTGCCCCTTTCCTTTGCCGTGTATGTGACGGAAGACTCGCTGCAGAATAATATCACGGAGTTTTATCAGAATATGCGTCTGCTGTCCGTGTTTCTGGTGCTGTTTCTCCTGGCGTTGTGCGTGGCGGCCCTGTATATGGAATACCGTCCGGTGCACCGGCTGCTTGCGGGAATGGAGAATTATGAGGAGTATGAGGGAGGAGAGTTCGAGACGATCCAGAACGCTCTGCATGACAGGAGCGTGAAGATTCAGGAACAGGAAATGCTCGTCCTGGACCTTCTTGTCAGCCATCTGCTTTACGGCGTCCCGGTGTCTGCCGGAAAGCTGGAACGCCTGGTGGCGGGAGCGCCCGCGACCGGTTACTGCGTCTATCTTCTGGAGGGACATGTGCTTTTGAGCAGCGAGGCGTCGCAGTTTGCGAAAGAGGCGGAAAAACAGTTTTCCGCGAGGCTGTTCGTTACCGACCTGCAGGAGGAAGATCAGAACGTCATCATCGCCTTTCTGAAAGAAGCGAATGCCGGGGAGTTGGAGGTATGGATGGAAGGAAGGTTCCGGGAGAGGTTTGTTTCGGATTATTCCTTTTATCCGGGAAAGGTGGTGGAATCTCCCGATGAGATCCGCTCCAGCTATCTGTACTGCTGTGAAAAAAAGAAGGAACGGGAGACGAAGCTGACTCTGGAATTGGAGGATCAGAAGGCGCAGCAGTCCAGGAAAGAGCAGCAGAAAAAGAAGAGGGACGAGATCCTTGCCTATCTGGAAGCCCATTACAGGGATACGGATCTCAGCCAGACCCAGGTGGCGGACGCCTTTCAGATTTCCAGCTATACCTTGAGCAGGATGTTTAAAAGTCAGGTGGGAATCGGCTTTACGGAATACGTGAACGCGAAGCGCCTGGATTACGCGAAGGAGCTGCTGCTGACAACCTCTTACTCCATCCGGGAGATTTCCATCCTGTCGGGCTTTGGCAACGACAACTATTTTTCCAGAATTTTTAAAGCGTCAACTGGCGTTTCCCCGACCCGGTTCCGGGAGGGATAAGATTGACAGCCTGCTTCAGAAGCGGCAGGCGGCGGCTTCCGGCTGCAGAACGATGCGGCCGGAGGCCTTTTCTTTTTTATAGGATGCGTGACAAAATGCATAAAAATCCGCTTCAAAATTTTGCTTTCGATACAAAGTGCATGAAATGGCAAAAAAGTATTCTTGAACAGAAGAAATATGCACAATATAATTGCATTAACGAGAACGGAATTATACAAAATCACAAAATGAAAATCGCAAAAGGAGATGGTGGATGATGAAAAAGAAAAAACGAACGGTTTCCTCAAACGTCAGTTTGAAGAACCGGATCTGGAAAAACAGGCAGTATTATCTGCTGATCCTGCCTGCCGTGATCTATGTGCTGATCTTCTGCTACGCGCCGATGTACGGCCTGCAGATCGCGTTTAAGGATTATAAGGTTTCCCTGGGGATTCTGGGAAGCCGGTGGGTGGGCTTCCGGAATTTTACGGATTTCTTCAACGGATATTATTTCTGGAATCTGATCCGCAATACCTTCGCCCTGTCCCTGTACACGCTGTTTGTGGGGTTCCCGGTGCCGATCCTTGTGGCGCTGGTTGTCAACGAGCTGAGCGGAGGATTTAAGCGGGTGACGCAGACCGTGCTGTACGCGCCGCACTTTATTTCCACCGTGGTTATCGTGGGTATGATTACCATATTGTTTTCTCCTTCCATGGGAGTGGTCAATACGATCCTGAACGCGCTGGGAATGGACAGCGTGTACTTCCTTGGAGATCCGAAATATTTCAGGCACCTGTATGTGTGGTCCGGCGTGTGGCAGGATATGGGATGGGGAGCCATCATCTACATCGCGGCGCTTTCCGGGATCGATCCGTGTCTGCACGAGGCGGCGTCCATCGACGGCGCGTCCCGGCTCCAGAGGATCCTTCATATTAACATTCCGGGCATCCTTCCCACGATCATCATCATGCTGATCCTGCAGATCGGCAATATCGCCTCCGTGGGCTATGAAAAGGTATATCTGCTTCAGAACGATCTGAACATGGAGGTGGCGGAGGTGATCTCCACCTACGTGTATAAACGGGGTATCGTCAATACGAGTTACAGCTTTTCCACGGCGGTGGGGCTTTTCAACAACGTGGTCAATGTGGTCATGCTGCTGATCGCCAACGCGATTTCCAGAAAATACAGCGAAACGAGTCTCTTTTAAGGCGGAAGGGGAGGAAAGAAAATGACCGGGAAAACGAAAAGAAAAAAGCTGACGCCGTTTGACGTCGTGGTACATATCATTGCCCTGTTCCTGCTTGCTATCGTCGTCTATCCGCTGATCCTGGTGCTGTCCAGCTCCATCAGCGATCCGCAGATGGTGGCGACGGGAAAGGTCCTGCTGCTGCCGAAGGGGATCACCTTTGACGGATACGCGCAGATCTTTCAGAATCAGGACATCCTGATCGGCTATGCCAATACCATTTTTTACACGGTGATCGGAACCCTGCTGAATCTGCTCGTCACCGTGCCGGCGGGATATGTGCTGTCGAAAAAAACGGTTCCGGGAAACCGCTTTTTCATGACGCTGTTCATGATCACCATGTATTTTTCAGGCGGAATGATCCCCACCTTCCTGTGGGTGAACAGCCTTGGCCTGTACAACAGCAGGCTGGTGCTCATCATTCTCGGAGCCTTCAATACCTATAACTGTATCATCTGCCGTTCCTTCTTTTCTTCCATGCCGGTGGAACTGGAGGAGGCGGCGTCCATCGACGGCTGTTCCGTGATCGGGACGTTTGTGAAGATCATCCTGCCGCTGTCGAAGGCGCTTCTGGGCGTGATGGTCCTGTATTTTGCCGTCGTGCACTGGAATTCCTATTTTGACGCCATGATCTACATCCGGGACGACGCCAAACAGCCGCTGCAGGTATTTCTGCGGCGGATCCTGATCCTGGCGCAGACGCAGGCGGACATGGAGGAGGCGGCGGGCTACGGGCAGACGCTCGCCAATCTGGAAGCGCTGATGCGCTACGCGGTCATCGTGGTATCTTCGCTGCCGCTTTTGATCGTCTATCCGTTCCTACAGAAATATTTTGACAAGGGAGTTATGATCGGCTCGGTCAAGGGGTGACTTCGCCCTGAGAAAGCCGGATTTAATTCAAAAAAATGCCGCGAAAAAGCGGCGGAAAGGGTGTTGTTATGAAGAAAAAACTGGTATCATTGATCCTGACGGCGGCCATGGTTCTGTCCCTTGGCGCATGCGGACAGACCGGAGGAGAGACCGCTTCGTCTGCTCCGGCCGCGGCGGAAACGCAGGAAGCCGCTGCGGAGGCCTCTTCCGGGGAGGAGACGGCCGCTTCGCAGGAGGCTTCGGCGGAAACGGCTGCCGCGGCGGAAGCCGGCACTTATCCGATCGTGGATGAGCCCATTACCGTGACGGGTCTGGTGGTTGGAAAGGACACCGCGACCAGAAGCGACCGTCTGGTGTGGAACAAGGTTTCCGAAGTGACCGGGATCAACATCGAATGGGAGGTCATCGACGCGGACGCTCTGGCCACCTATCTGGCGGGCGGCGACTGGCCGGATTTCATCCATTATAATCTGGATTCCAGCATGGTAAACGATTATGGCGTTGTGGGCGGAAGGTTCGTCAACTATTTGGATTATCTGGATCTGATGCCCAACCTTGTCCAGACCTTTGAGGACTACCCCATCGCGAAAAAGGCTTCCATCGAGATCAACGGGGAAATGTACAGCCTGCCCGGCATTGAAGTTTCGGCGACCACGGCTTCGGCAAGGCCCTATGTGAGAACGGACGTGCTGGATGCGGCGGGCCTGAGCATGCCGACGACGGTAGAGGAATTCCACGACGCGCTGGCCGTGCTGAAGGAAAAGAACGGGGAAGCGAGCTTCATCCCGGATCTGTCAAACGACGAATCCTACTGGGGGCCCATGCTGTTCGCTGCCTTCGGCCCTCTGACCAACATGAACTTCGACGATGACGGCACGGGAAAGGTGATCTTCAACCGTACCTCCGAGCAGATGAAGCTTTATCTGACCTACATGAACCAGCTGTATGAAGAGGGACTGATCGATCAGGAATATCTGACCATGGACGGGACGGTCCGGTTTGACCGGGCAAAATCCGGAAAGGTGGCGTTCATCGGCGGAGGAGAGGGAAATTCCCTGGAGGCTTCCGACTTCGCGGACAGAACCTTCCATCTGGACTGCATGGCTCCTCTGACCTCGGAATATGATTCCACTCAGGAAATCCTCGGAAAATCCGTTTATTTCCCCAACGGCGGTTTCTATATGAACGCCGAGAGCGAATATGTGGAAGAGCTCTGCCGGATGTTCGATATCATGTACGCCACGGAAGAGGTGGTGGAGGGAAGCGGCCTGTATGGAGAATCCTTCTGCTATGGCATGGAAGGCGTGGACTGGGATTACGGCGAGGAAGGCTCCGGCGTCTACGTGTTCCACTGCCCGGAGGAGTATGACGGCGCTTTTACCAATTATCAGTATGGAGAACTGATCTGGGAGGGCGCAGGACGTCAGGATGCTCTTGCCGGCCTGGTGACGGAAACAGAAGGAAACAGCAAGGCGAGACAGCAGGGCTTTGTGAATAACGTGATCCCTTATCAGTCCGACCTGTATTTCCCTGTGGACCTTCTGACCTTTACGGAGGATGAGCAGTACACGCTGGATAACCGGCTGACGGATATCAAGACCTACTATAAGGAAATGGAAGGCAAGTTCATCACCGGCGTGGCGGACATTGAGACGGAGTGGGATACCTACTGCGAGACGCTGGAGCAGATGGGCATCAACGAAGTGCTGGAGGTCTATCAGGCATCCTATGACAGATGGAACAGCCAGTAAAAAAAGAAAGATGTTTCATGCCGCCCGTGCGGCATCGGAGCATGCGGAAGCTTTCGGAGGGCCGGCCTTTTGGCCGGCCCTCCGGGGGTTGGGGCGATGAAACAGAAGAAACAGGTGAAAAAGGAGAGGCAGATGGAGGAATGGATCAGGAAAGTCAGACTGCGCGAAGGCTTCTGGAAACAGCAGAGCGACAAAAACCGGGAGATCACCATGCGCGCTGTCTGGGACCGGTTCGCGGATACAGGAAGGATCGGAGCCTTCCGCTGTGACTGGAAGGAAGGGATGAGGCATAAACCGGATGTGTACTGGGACTCCGATGTGGCGAAATGGATGGAGGCGGCAGCATATCTTCTGGGCAAGGAGGAGATCCCCTGGATCAGAGAACGGCTGGAATGGCTGATCGACCGGATCGAGGAGAACCAGGAGCCGTGCGGCTATTTTAATACTCATTTTATGACAGTGGAGCCCGGGAGGCGCTTCACGGACCAGGACGCCCATGAGCTGTACTGCGCGGGACATCTCATGGAAGCGGCCGCCGCATACCGGGAGTGCTGCGGGGAAACGAGATTTTTAAACGCCATGTGCAGATATGCGGACTATATTTATGAGATTTTCTATGTACAGAAATCGGCCGCCTTTTCCGTGCCCGGCCATGAGGAGATCGAGCTCGCGCTCATCCGTCTGTACCGGATGACGGGAGAACGCAGATATCTGGAGCTTGGCCTGTATTTTCTGAACACCAGAGGGACCGTGCCGCCCTTTGACAGACAGAGGCAGAACCACCTTCCCGTGCGCAGTCAGAAGACCGCGCAGGGGCATTGCGTCCGTGCGCTCTATCTCTATACGGCGATGGCAGACGCCGCACGGGAAACGGAGGATGAAGCGCTTCATGAGGCCTGCAGGGGCCTGTTTCTTGACATTACGCGGCATAAAATGTATCTGACGGGAGGCGTCGGCTCCACCTATACGGGCGAATGCTTTACGGAAAATTATGATCTGCCCAATGAAACGGCCTATGCGGAAACCTGCGCTTCCATCGCCATGATCCTGTTCTGTGAGCGGATGCTTCGGCTGGAGCATTCTTCGGTGTATGCGGATATCATCGAGCGGGAGCTTTATAACGGAATGCTCTCCGGGATCTCCCTGAACGGAAAGGCCTTTTTCTATGAAAATCCGCTGGAGATCACGCTGGCGAAAAGGCTGGAGTATGACGAAGGGATGGTGAAGCTGCTGGGTAAGGTCCGGCTGCCCATCACGCAGAGACAGGAGGTCTTTACCTGCTCCTGCTGCCCGCCGAATCTGAACAGGACCCTCGCTTCTCTGGAAAGGCTTCTGTACAGCGTAGAGGGGCGGACCGTCTGCATTCATCAGTTCGCGGACAGCGAATTGTCCTGCGGCGGCATGACGGTAAGGGTGAAGACGGACTATCCGGTTTCCGGCAGGGTGGAGGTATCCGCCGCGGGAACGGAGTGTGTCCGGATCCGGATCCCCGGCTGGTGCAGACATTTTTCCATCGACAGGGAATGGACGATGGAGGACGGCTACGCCTGTGTGAAGGCGGAAGCGTTCACGGTGGAATTTGATATGACCCCGGAATACCGGATGGCAAATGAAAATGTCTGGGAGGACGCCGGAAAGGCCGCTGTCATGAGAGGGCCTGTGGTTTACTGCGCGGAAGGACTGGATCAGGAAGAGAGCCTGCACAAGCTCTGGCTGGATACCGGGGCGGCGCCGGAGGAAGAGGACAGCGAATATTTCGGCCTTCCCATTCTGAAAACGAAGGGATGGGTCCGAAGGACGGGATCGGGACTCTATGAAAAATGGGAGCGGCGGATGGAGGAAACGGAAATCACGCTGATCCCCTACTATGGATTCGCGAACCGGGGAGAAACGGATATGCGGGTCTGGATGAACGCACTGTGAAGCGCGGCGCTTCGGCATGGAGGGAAGATTGAAAAATGCGCTCGATAGCGCATTTTTCAATCAGGATTTGCGCCGAAGCGTCGCAAATCCCGTTATCGCAGCGCCGAACTGGAGGTTCGGCGCGCGTGCCTCAGCGTAAAACGCTTCGGCATGGAGGAAAAAATGAGAGCAGAGTATCAGGGAATTGTGGACGATATGCTTCGTCTGGTGGAAAAGAAGCAGTTGAAGGACCGCAGCCTGTGGAAACTGGTGTCCGGACAGTTTGCGAAGACGCCGGATGATGCGGATCACGGCTGGAGGGGAGAATACTGGGGGAAGCTCATGCGGGGAGCCTGCATGACCTGGCAGTATACCCGGGACGAAGAGCTGTATGATATTTTAACGGAAACGGTGAGGGATCTGCTGTCCTGCCAGGAGGAGGACGGCCGGATCTCCACCTACAGCCGGAAGGAGGAATTTCACGGCTGGGACCTCTGGTGCCGGAAATATGTGCTTCTCGGTCTGATCCATTTTTATGAGATCTGCCGGGACGAAGCGTTCCGGCATCAGGTTCTGGAGGCGGCGGGGCGGCATCTGGATCATATCATCCGCCATATCGGAAAGGAGCAGGGGAAGCTTTCCATCACGCGGGCCTCGGACAACTGGCTCGGGATCAACTCCAGTTCCATCCTGGAGCCGGTGGTACGGCTGTATCTTTTGAAACCGGAGAAACGGTATCTGGATTTTGCCGGCTACATCGTGGAAAACGGCGGGGCGGAGGGCTTCCACATTTTTGAGGCCGCGTATGAGGATCAGCTCAGCCCGTATGAGTATCCGGTGACGAAGGCCTACGAGCTGATGTCCTGCTTTGAGGGCCTGCTTTTCTACGCGGAGGTCAGAAAAAGCGAAAAATGGAGACAGGCGGTGGTGCGCTTTGCGGACCGCCTGCTGGAGACGGAGGCCACCGTTGTGGGAGGCTCCGGCTGTCAGCATGAGCTGTTCAACCATTCCGCGCTGATGCAGAGCGGGACGAAATACGACGACCTGATGCTGGAAACCTGCGTCACGGTGACCTGGATGAAGCTGATGGAGCGGGTATACCGCCTGACCGGGGAGATGAAATATCTGGAAGAAGCGGAACGGTCCGCCTTCAACGCCCTTTACGGGGCGGTGAATACGGAAAACGCTGCCTGCGGGCCGGAGGCCGTGTTCGACGAGCCGTATTACCGGGAGGTTTATGACCGGGCGACCGGACGGCCTGTTGGACAGGAAGCGGCCCTGGCAGCCGGCAGACCGGCCGCCGGCGGTCCGGCCGGAAACAACGATGGGCAGGCCGGAAACAACGGCGGACAGGGCCAGATGTTCGACAGCTACAGTCCTCTGATGTCCGGGATACGGGGACGCGCGGTGGGCGGCTTTAAGAGCATGGAGGAAAATACCGCGTACTGCGGCTGCTGCATCGCCATCGGGGCGGCAGGCTGCGCGCTGGCGACGCTGATGGCGGCGAGGGATACCGAGGAAGGCGTGGAGATCGACCTCTGCCTGCCCGGGACGATCCGGACAGAGGTTCATGGCGTTCCCGTGGAGCTGAAGATAGAAAGCCCCTATCCAAAGCCGGGAGAGATCCTTCTGTCCGTGAAAGCGGAGAAGGAAACCGAATGGGAGCTGCGTCTGCGGATTCCGTCCTTTGTGGAGGAGGGAAGCGTGCGGATCAACGAAGAGGAGCCGGAGAAAATACCGGATCAGGTGCGGCCGGGAAGCTTTGCTGTCATAAAGCGGCTGTGGAAGACGAAAGATGCCGTCCGCCTTTCCCTGAACTGGGGGCTCCGATATGTCCACGGGATGGAAAATCCGGAGGATGAAGACAGCGCCCGGCAGACGGCGGTCCTGTACGGCCCGCTTACGCTGGCCAGGGACAGGAGGCTGGAGAAGGGCGCGCCGGAAGACATTCCCTGCCAGTGCCGCCTGGAGGCGTCGTTTGGAGGGAAGAAAATACCGATGATCGATTACGCCTCCGCCGGAAAGACCTGGAGACAGGATTCCCGGATGGCGGTCTGGATGACGGAACCGGGTTTTGCGGGAACGTCCGGATGCAGTGATGATGCGCGATTTCCAGAGGAGGGATAACGGCAGATGGAAATTTCAGATATCAGCTTAAAGAACTTTGAAATATCAGGCAATGCTCAGATCCGCATGGAGGGGAGCGGTCTGAGCGTAACGGCCGGGGAACACGGCGGGATCCGCACACCCAAATGGAGGTCGCTTGCGGAAAAAGTGACGTTATGCATGTCCGGCAGGTTGAAAGACGGAGCTGCGGTATATTCTGTCCGCTCCTTTGACGGACAGGGAAATGAAAACACGGTGCAGACGGAAGAAATTACTGCGGATGACAACGGGAGATTTTCAGTCCGCTGCAGTTTTGATCCGATCAGCCTTGCCGTCTATCAGAATGCGGCCTGCTTTCAGATCGCTGTAACCGCTGTTTCGTCAGGGCTGGAAATGGAGCTGGCTCAGTTTTCCCTGTCCGAAGAGACTCACAGTCAGAGTCGGAAAACGGAAGAGCGGAAACCGGAGCAAAAGGAAGGGATGGTTCATTGGGATATTTTACGGACACCCCAGAAAATTTTGTTCGTGGGCAATTCCCTGCTTTTAGGGGTTCTGAATCAATATGGAATGTGCGCCAGTTCTCCGCAAAAGGACTACGCCTTTCTTGTCATGCAGGAAATCCGGAAGCATAACCCCAACTGCGCCTTTGAAAAGCTTCAGGGAAGCGGATGGGAACATGCGGAAAGCATGGAAGCGTTTGAAAACTGGTTCTGGAGGGAAGAAAACATTTATACGCACAGGCCGGCAGCGGAAAGCTTTACAAAGGATCTGACGCTGATTCTGATCCAGCTGACGGATAATGTAAATACGGAAAAGAAAATCAGAAATTTTGAAAAAACACTGGATCCTTTTATCCGGTACATCAGGGAGCTTTCGCCCGGGGCGGCGATCCTCTGGATCCATGGCTGGTACAACCGGGAAAATACCTGCGACGTACTGGCGGAAGCATGTAACCGGTGGGAAATCGCAAGGATCGATATTTCTGACCTGAACGTTCCGGAAAACCAGGCGTCTGCCGGACAGATGTGCGAAGATCCGGAAGGCGGGGCATTTCCCGCTCCGGACATCTGGCTGACGCATCCGGGAGACCGGGGAATGGAAAAAATTGCGGAAAGAATCCTGAAGGCCCTGGAATCAGACGAAAAGAATTAGATAGGGAAGGAAGAAATACCCATGATTATTCATCTCAGTGATTATCAACACCTGTTTCAGGAAGATGACGCCACTCTGGCCGTTCAGGAAGCGCTTTATGTCTGCAGGAAACATCCGGGAAGCATATTGAAGCTTGGCGGCGGGCAGCTTCATTTCCATCCCCGGTATGCCTTTCAGAAGGAATACTATATTTCCAACAATGATTACAGCAGAAAATCCATCATCTTTCCGTTGATCGGTATGCAGGGTCTGACGATAGACGGGGAGGGAGCGGAACTTCTTTTTCACGGGGAAGTGCTCCCTTTTGTGCTGGATCACAGCGAAAATATCGAATTGAAAAATTTTACCATGGACTACCCGCGTCCTTTTTTCTTCCAGGCACAGGTTGCCTCAGCCTCCGAAAAAAGAATCGAATTGCGCTATGATCCTGGAGAATTCGCAGTTTCAATAAAAGACGGAAAATTTGTTTTTTTCAGTGAAGAGGACGGATGGAGCGTGGCAAGAGACCGGGTGCTGTGCTGTGAATTTGATCAGGAAACAGGGATGCCGTCCGCTTTTATCCCGCCCTATTTTGCCTGCCTGCGAAAAGAGCACGATTCTTCTTTCCTGAGCCACATGTACCGTTATCTTACCGCCAGACAGACCGCGGAAAACCGGATATGCCTGGAAGGGGAATTCGGCCATCTGCATCAGGTGGGAAATGAATGGGTATGTACCTTTTCTGATCGGAAAAATCCCGGGATTTTCTGCAACAGAACAAAAGACATCATGCTTCGGGACATTACAGTATATGCGGCGGCTTCCATGGGGGTGATCTGTCAGCTCTGTGAAAATATCACGTTGTATCACTTCAATACACAGCCCCGCAAAGGCTCCGGAAGATTTCTGTCCGTAAACGCGGACGCCACTCACTTTGTGAACTGTTGTGGGTTTGTCCGGTATGAGGGCTGTACCTTCGTGAATATGCTGGATGATGCAGGGAACATTCACGGAAATTATCTGAAATGCGTTTCCATCATCAATGAACATACCCTGCTTCTTACATTCGGACATCCGCAGCAGAAAGGGGTAAATCTCTTTGATCCGGGAGACCGGGTTCATCTGATTGACAGCCAAGATATGTCCAATGTAGCTGCGCTCATCGTAAAGAGCGCGGAACTGCTCTCTCCGGATTATCTCCGGCTGGAGCTGGAAGAAGAGCTGCCAACGCTCCGGGAGCATATCCTGGAAGGGCATGCTCTGGAGAAAGAACCGGAAAGATATGCGGTAGAGAATTTTTCCAAAATGCCGGAACTGTATATCCATAACTGTATCTGCGGCGCAAACCGCCCCAGAGGATTTCTCCCGGCCACCTGGAAGAAAACGGTGATCACAGATAATACTTTTTATAATATGAACAGTGCTCTTCATTTTACGGGCGACTGCACGGACTGGTTTGAAAGCGGGCCGGCCGGGAATGTCATTGTGAGCAAAAACAATTTTAAGAATGCGGCTTATGCCGGCGGGGCTGCCATTTCAGTCAGCCCGCATATCGAAGACCGGGATGCAGTGTATCACAGAAATATCATCATTGAGGATAATACCTTTGAGATGCACGAGGAAAGGTTCTTATATGCGGCCAATGTGGAAAATCTGATCTTCCGCAAGAACCATTTTCTGGAAAATCCGGCTCTGCCTGCGCATGGAAAGCTGGGTACGGACGGTGTTCTGATTGGGGAAGGCTGCAGGAATATTGAAATTGAACCGGTTTAAATAAACTCCCCCTCATGCTTTTTGAAAAATTCATAGTACGCCCGGACGTTTTCCAGCTCATACCAGCGCTTTACGTCAACGGGCTCCTCGTCCAGATCATAGATTTTGGCCCCTTTCATGGACAGTAGGAAGGGGGAGTGGGTGGCGATGATGAACTGGCAGCCGTAGAAGCGCATGGACTCCTCGAGAAATTTCAGAAGCGCCTGCTGCTTTTCGGGAGAAAGGCTGTTTTCCGGCTCGTCCAGCAGATACAGGCCGTTGTCCTGTATTTTTTCTTCAAAGTACAAAAGGGCGCTTTCTCCGTTGGAATGCTCCCGGACATTATCCATCAGACTTTTCCGGACAAATTTGGACTGGGTATTGCTTCTCGCCAGATTCACTTTTTTCAGACGCTCGTAATCGTCCAGGGAACGCATCTGAAAGCGGGAATATTTCGCGTCCAGGTAATCGTCGAACAGCGTTTCCCGTTTCCGGTCGATGCCCGCGTTGAGGCTTCTCAGATTCAGCATGAAATCAAAAACGTCGTCGCTTGTGATGATCCGCCCCTCCGCCGGGGTGCCGCCCTCTGCCTCATAGCCGCAGAGGGCCGTATAATCCTCGAAAAAGCTGGAGCGGTTATACAGGCTGTCCCGTTTCAGGTTCAGCTTTTGGGCAATCACGTTCAGCGCCGTGGTTTTTCCGGAGCCGTTTCCGCCATACAGAATCGTGACCGGTTCAAAGTCCAGCATCCTCAGACGATGCCTGGATAGGATCTGAAATGGGTAATAAGTATCGTAGCAGGTTCTTTTCTGACGCAGAATGAAATCATATTCCTGTTCCTGGTCCGGAAACTGAAAATGGGACAGATAAATCATGGTCACCTCCGTGCCGAAGCGTTTTTTTGCAGAGACTGCCCTGAAAGGGAGGAGAACCCGCTACTCCTGCAGGCTCATGCTCTCCACACTGTAAAGAAACAGCGGATCCGTGATCCCGTCCGCATAGGCGTTGGAAACCAGATGAAAACGGTATACGCAGATATCGGAGGAATCCGTCACGTCATAGAGCCTTGCCGTCATGTCATACCCGCCGTCTTCGGTGGGAGAAGCGGTCAGCAGCTCGGCGGCGGACAGCCCTCTGTCCCCGGGAGACAGGAAATAGGCGTCCCAGCCCTCGTCATACCGGATCATGGAGGAGAGGGATTCCGGAAGCGCGGGCAGGTCGGAGTAAGCGGCAAAGAGCCCGGTGGCAAATTCCTGGGCGGTCTGCCTTGGAACCTTTATTTCGCCGCTTTCTTCCGTGGTGATCAGAGAAGAAGCGCCAGCGTAAAGACCAAGCTCCCGGTACAGCGCTCCCCAGAAAAATTCCGGACTGGAAGGATCATAATCCTGCCCCTGCTCCACGGCAGTCATCATCAGGGCGTCCATGGGCATCAGCATATGGAGAAGGGTCTCGTCCCAGCCGCTGTTCAGGCCGGTTGTTCCGGCGGAAGTGTTCGTTTCAGAGGGACTTTCCGTTCCGGCGGCGTTTCCTGCTCCGGCGGTGCTTTCCGTTTCAGCTTCATTTCCTGCTTCCGTATTGCTTCCCGTTTCCGAAGAAGCTGAGGCATCTGTTGACTCCACTTCTCCGGTTTCCTTTTCCGCAGTTTCAGCGGCAGAAGTATCCGTTGATGGCGCGGCTTCTTCGGTTTCACCGGCCGCGGCATCCGTGGACGCATCCATTTCTGTGGCCCCCGCAGAGAGCGCTTCGGCAGATACGGAGACGGTTTCCAGTTCCTTCGTGCCGCCGGATGAGCAGGCGGAGAGGACGAGGCCGCAGGTCAGAAGGTATGCGGCGGCAGCAGGTAACAGCTTCTTTTTTCTCATCATGTTTCTCCTCGTTGAATTTTGTTTTATCTGATTAAAAGTTGAAAAAGTCGGTTTTTCGTGGGATTTTGCCCCATGGGGCGTGCGCCTCTTTGATTTCCATGAAAAATTTCCGTCTGTATACGGTTGAAAAACAAAAAAGACAGATCTCAACCGTACCAAACAGCCGATTTATACGGTTCCAATTACGGAAAACACCATTTGGATCCGTATATTTTATGACGCAATACGGCTAAAATTGGGGGAAATGGGTTTTCAACCGTACCGGGCAGCCGATTTGTACGGTTCCAGATACGAAAATCCTGCTCTTAACCGTACCGACGGCATAAATAGTACGGTTACGCGAGCCGGCTTTCCATTTTGAACCGTAACGGGAGCATTCCGCCGCCGAGGAGCGTCCTTTTCTGCAGAAACCTCCGTTTTCTGACAACCTCAGCCTTCCGGTAGCCTCGACCTCCCCGCAGTCTCGGCCTTCCGGCAGCCTCAGTCCCCCGGCAATCCCGGTTCTCCCATCCCGCCTCAATCCTCCGGCAGCGCCTTCTGGAAGTGCTGGTAATCCTTCATGGTCCTCCAGTGGCCGCCCCAGGTGAAGCCACGTTCCGCAAAAAGCTGATAGCACAGATCGTCCTCGTCGATCTTGTTGGGGAAGTCCAGGCTTCTGTCCGCGAAGGGCGTCGCGGCGGCGGGAGAGACCCGCTGCTTTCCGCCCGGCCAGGTCACATAGGGATTGTACAGGGGATTGATGTCGATGGCAAGGCCGTAGGCATGTCTGGAAAGACTGCTGGTGCCGTCCACCACCCGGAAGTTAAAGCAGGAGGTATTGTTGTGCTCCATGGAAAGGGTGTCGTCCCCGCCATATTCATCCACCAGCCGGACGCTTTCCAGCGGGTAGCCGGCCAGATACAGCTCATAAAAGATCTCCACAAGATCCTGCGCGATGGCCTGATTGCAGATGATTTCGCCCACCTGGGTCTCTCTGTGAAAATCGACGTAAAGGATGTTCAGATAGCGCAGATCCTCATAGGGCACGATGCAGCCCTCCCCGTAAGAGATGCCGGTAATCCGCGCCTTTACCTCTTCGCTCAGCGGCTCATAAAAGAAGCCCTCCTGCCAGGTGACGCGGCCATCGGCATCTGCGTCCGCTGCGGCAGGAGCCGGCAGACCGTCTGCCGCGAGTACGGGCGCAGACGGAGCGGACAGGGAGAGAAGGGGAGTAAGGCACAGAAGCAGGCAGACGCCTGCGGCAGCCTTCCGGTGAAAAAATGAATTTCTGTTATGCGGCATCAGTGAGGTCTCCTTTCTGTTTTCAGCAGGCTCATTTTCATATCCCTGCTTTATGATATGATTATATGCCACCGCAGGGACAGCGTAAAGAAAAAAGAGAGTGCCTTTTTCGCGGGACCGGGGTATAATGATTGCACAGGTGGCAGAATGGTTTTAACCCGTCCGGACAAGTTGGAAACTGCCGGGCGGAGAAAAAAGAGACATGCGATATACCCGGGCAGACGGGTATGGAAAGGAGAAGGGGAAAATGAGGGAAACAGACGCGCTTTTGCTGGAGCGGCTGAAGCGGCCGGAGGGGAAGATCGATGTGGCGCTGGATACGGACACGTATAACGAGATCGACGATCAGTTTGCGCTGGCGTATCTTTTGAGTTCCCCGGAAAAAATGAATGTGAAGGCGATCTATGCCGCGCCGTTTCACAATGAAAAGTCAGACGGGCCTGCGGACGGCATGGAAAAAAGCTTTCAGGAGATCCACAGGATCCTCGGACTGGTGGGAAGGGAAGAGCTGAAGGAGCGGGTTTTCAGGGGGTCCCGTTCTTATCTGGCCGACGAGACGCAGCCGGTCATCTCTCCGGCGGCGGAGCATCTGGCCGGACTCGCCATGCGGTATACGCCCCAGAAGCCTCTGTATGTGGCGGCTCTGGGAGCGATCACAAACGTGGCCTCCGCAATGCTTCTTCAGCCGGAGATCCGGGACAGGATCGTGCTGGTCTGGCTGGGAGGAAACGCGCACTGGTGGCCGGATAACCGGGAATTTAACCTGATGCAGGATGTGGCCGCGGCGCGGGTGGTATTCGGAAGCGGAGCCGCGCTGGTGCAGCTGCCCTGTATGGGCGTGGTATCCGGGTTCGCCGTCTCCGGGGCGGAGCTGGAACGGTTCCTTCGCGGAAAAAACGCGGTCTGCGATTATCTGACGGAGCTTGCCGTGCGGGAGGGAGAGGCCGGCAGCCCTTACCGGTGCTGGACCAGGACGATCTGGGACGTGACGGTGATCGGCTGGCTGGCAAACGGCGGCTTCATGAGAGATGTGCTGACGGCCGCGCCGATTCCTCAGTACGATCATCATTACAGCTTCAATCCGGAAAATCACCTGATCCGTTATGTCTATCACATCGAGAGAGACCGGCTTTTTGAGGATCTGTTCCGGAAGCTGTCCGGCTGCTGAACGGGGCATGGAGGTAAATATGGCAGGAAGGATATTAAATTTCGGTTCCTTAAACATTGACCGGGTCTACCGGGTGGAGCATTTTGTGAGACCGGGCGAAACCGTCGCGTCGAAGGGGTATCAGTGCTTTCCGGGCGGAAAGGGGCTGAACCAGTCCATCGCCGCGGCGCGCGCCGGAGCCCGCGTTTTTCACGCCGGAACGGTGGGAGCGGACGGAGATTTTCTCATAAAGCTCCTTTCAGAGAGCGGGGCGGACGTGCGTTATGTGAGAAAAACGGACGGGATCACGGGCCACGCGCTGATTCAGGTAAGTGACGCGGGAGAAAACTGCATCATCCTTTATCCGGGCGCCAATTTTGACAACGACACCGCGTACATGGAGCAGGTGCTTTCCGGCTTTTCGGCAGGGGATATCCTCATGCTGCAGAACGAGATCAGCAATCTTTCCTGGCTGCTGGAAAGAGGAAAAAAGAAGGGAATGCGGATTATGCTGAACCCCTCGCCCATGGACGGCGCGCTGGCTGAAATGGACCTTACGGGGATTTCCTGGTTCATGCTGAATGAAACGGAGGGCGGCGCGCTTACGGGAGAGGGCGAACCGGAAGCGATCCTGCGGACGCTTCTTTCCCGCCTGCCCGGAACGCAGGTGATCCTCACGCTGGGAAAGGACGGAGCGATGCTTGGAGACGGCAAAAGAGTTCTGCGCCAGCCCTGCTTTCCGGTAAAAACCGTGGATACTACGGCGGCAGGAGATACCTTCACCGGATATTTCGCGGCGGCCGTACTGGAAAACACGGATCCCGCGGACGCGCTCCGGCTTGCCTCGGCGGCCGCGGCGGTTTCCATCCCTGTAAGGGAACGGGTGGAGGCGTTTCTGAAGGCAGGTCCGCACGGCTGACGCATGGAACCGGCTTGTCTTACGGCCTGCCGGTGAGCAGCGGCCGGATTTGGCGGAACGCAGGCAGTGCCGTTACAATTCTGCAGAAGGCTGAATTGTAACGGCACTGCCTGAAAAAAGCACGCCGCGCTATTGACAGCGGGCCATTTTCTGCTATGATAAGAAGGTAACAAAAAACTGCGGCAGACGCCGCGTCAGCAACTACATAAAAGGTAACGTTCTTCAGGGTTGGGTGTAATTCCCTACCGGCGGTGATACCGTGACGGCATATGCCTTTACGGATGAGTCCGCGACCCGCCATCGGCGGCTGATCCGGTTGGAATCCGGAACCGACAGTACAGTCTGGATGGAAGAAGAATGACGCGGATGCTTTTTCAGAACCGTTCCGGAAGGACCGGAAGGAAGAAGTCCCGCTGAAGCTCGAAACAGACCCGGAGAATGCGTTCTCCGGGTTTTTATATGCGGAAAACGCTTCCCGGCATATAAAGCGAATTGAAGAACCTGCCTTTCATGCGGCAGAGGGCGATCCGCTACCGGGACGTCCCTGCCTGCGGCCCGACAGGCCGCGGAAAGGAAAATCATTATGAACAGTCTTGCAGCAACGGTAATGGAAAACATTGTTTTTGTCCTGGAATTTCTGGGACTGGTGGTGGCGATGGTGCTGATCGCCTATTTCACGGAACGGTTTGAAAGAAAAAGAAACGGGATTACGGAACGGACCCTCACCACCCGGAAAATCGCCATGATCGGCGTTTTTTCCGCCATTGCGGCCGTTCTCCATATGCTGGATTTCCCGATTCCCTTCGCCCCGTCTTTCTACAAGCTGGATTTCAGCGAGATTCCGGCTCTGATCGGTGCGTTTGCCTTCGGTCCGGTGGCAGCAGTGATGATCGAGTTCTGTAAAATCGTTCTGAAGCTGCTGTTTAAGGGAACCTCCACCGCGTTTGTGGGAGACCTGGCGAACTTCATCATCGGATGCAGTTTCCTGCTTCCCGCATCCATCATCTATCTCTTCCGCAAAACCAAGAGAAATGCGGTGATCGGCTGCGTGGCGGGAACGGTTGTCATGACCGTATTCGGCTCCGCCTTCAACGCCATTTACCTGATTCCCAAATTTGCGCAGCTCTACGGAATGCCGCTGGATGCCATCGTTGAGATGGGGCATGCGATCAACCCCGCCATCAATAGCGTGACGACCCTTGCGCTGTTCGCCGTGGTTCCCATGAATCTGCTGAAGGGAACGGCGGTGTCCATCGTGACCGTTCTGGTATACAAAAAGCTCAGCCCGATTCTGCACCGGGCCTCATGAAAAACAGAAAACGGAAAAAGTGAAAAGAGTAAAAAGGCTCCTGTCTGAAGC
>UQVK01000027.1 GCA_900544445.1 uncultured Lachnospiraceae bacterium | reverse complement strand
AGCCACGCAGTCATCCCGAAAAATACCGGCCGGGAAGCCGCTTGCGGATTCTCCGACCGGTACTTTTCGGGATGGATATGTGGCGACAGCCACATAGCGAAAGGCCGCAGGCCTTGAGCCTGCGCGGCGTTCCCCCGGCCCAGATACCCTGTCAGCCGCGCAGCGAGGGCCAAAGGCCCCGAGCGTCCGCGGCCTTCACTCCGTAGTCATCTGAAAATACTGTCAAAAGCAGCAACCTGGATTAAATTCTAACTCTGAACAGCGAAATACGGTGAAAAATGAAGATCTTGATTTTATCCGTACAGCAGCATTTTTTTCTACAGATAAATATGCAGAAATCCCATTTTGCACCGTACCCATTGATCGCTCATTCTGTTTTTCCGTCGCATGAAAGGTAACTGAGCCTCCTCACTCTCCGTCATATTTCTTCCATATATAGTTCCTTTTCTCCACTTGAAAAAAGAGCCTTTCATCCAGCACAAAAACATTTGCATATTCAGACACAGAGAGATATTCTGTTCTTGTAACCATTCATTTCCGCGCGTTCAGTCCGGTGCAGAACTGTCGCTCAGAGACGGGGCCTGTTCCGTGCGATAAAAATGGGCATGGCTGCCGGCCATGCCCTGTTTTTATTCTCTTATTATCAGATATTGAAGCTTCCGGTCACGTCACCGTTTACCACATAGTAAACACTGCTCTCTTCCGGCTTCACATACAGTTCAACGCTCTTGAAGTCAGCCTCATCCTTTCCAAGATCATATTTCCATACGTCCTTCGCGATCTTGACCAGCTCTTCGGTGGAATAGGACTTGCCGGAAAACTGAACCGTCACATTTCCCTTCACTTCAGTGCTCTTCTTCGCTGCTCTCTTCGCAGGAGCCTTAGCGGGCTTCGCCTCAGCTGCAGGAGCGGTCTCTGCCGCAGCGGCCTCCGTCTTTACAGGCGCCGTCTTCGCAGCGGTCTTTCTCGTCGTCGTCTTCTTTATGGTTTCTTTCTTAGCTGTCTCTTTCTTCGCAGCGGCCTTCTTCGGCGCAGCAGCCTTCTTCGCTGCCGGAGCCTTAACCTCCTCTGCCTTCTCAGATACCTTTGCGCCGGCCTTTACCGCTTCTTCCTTTGCGGTTACCTTTTCTTCAGATTTCTTCATTTCTGTCATAATTTTTCTCCTCCTTAGGAAACGGAAACTGCTTTCCTTCGATCCAGGTATGTGTCTATCTTCCAAGCGCAACTGAGCAGTAAAATACCTGAATTATGAAGCCAGTTTACTGCAAAACCGCCAACTTGTCAACTTTTCAGCCAGTTTTACGGTAAAACAGGCCATTTCCGGCCCCTACATCCTTTTCTTAAACGGAAGCTCTATGGTAAAGCAGCTTCCCTTTCCGGGTTCGCTCTCCAGCCGGATGCTTCCACTGTAGTATTCCACGATATGCTTGACGATGGAGAGGCCAAGCCCGGTTCCCCCCATCTTTTTGCTTCTGCCCTTATCCACGCGGTAAAATCTCTCAAAGATCCGTTCCTGTTCTTCTTTGCTTATACCGCATCCGTCATCCTTAACCCGGATGTAAAGCTTCCCGTTTTCCGACCAGGCTTCCACCCACACATTCCCGCCGGAATGGTTGTATTTGATACCATTGCTGACCAGATTCATGATCAGCTCCCTCAGCTGCTTCGCGCTGGCCTCAATGGACACAGGACTGCATTCTTTATGGAGCATCACCTGATAATCCGCGGCAATGGGCTCTACGGATTCAAAGATTTCCGTCAGCAGGGGGCCAATGCGGACGGTGGAAAAGGTAACTTCCGCTTCCTTGGCCTCCAGCCTTGAGATCATGAGAATATCGTTGATGAGATTCGTCATGTTGTCCGTTTCCTTCAGAATACGGGCGTAGAAGTCCTTTTTTGTCGCCTCATCCTGAATGAATCCCTGATCCAGAAGCTCCGCATACCCCCGCACCGAGGTAATGGGGGTCTTCAACTCGTGAGAGGCGTTGCTGAAGAATTCCTGACGGATCTTTTTCTCCTTCTCTAGCTGATCCATGTGGGCCTGAATCTCCGCCGCCATTTTCATCGTGGTCTCTGAAATCACATTCAGTTCCTTATATTTATACTGTTTAAAGGAGAAATCGGTCTGCGCGCCGTGAACCTTCCCCATTTCTTCAGAAATCTCGTTCAGAGGAGTCGTGATGGTATCCGCAAAGCGGATTGCAAGGATAACGCTCACCGCAAAGGCAATACACGTACCGAGGACCAACACCGGAAAAATGCTGATCATATAGTCCAGAAGATTGGTATACGGCACTGCCATACGAACCACATAGCTGTCGTTTGAAGAACGTGCCGCAACATAAAGCATACTCTCGCCAATGGATTCCGAGCTTCTCGTATCCCTGCCCGTCCCCGTTTCAAATGCTTCCCTCACTTCTTCCCGTTCCAGGTGGTTTTCCATCGCATCCACCTGATCCACTTCGCTGTCCGCAGCAACTGTTCCGTCGGACGCAATCACTGTAATCCGCGAAGAATTATCCATCGCTTCCGCCTGCAGCTTTTCCACCTGTTCCTGCAGATTCCCGCTGTAATCCAGCGCATAATCCACCGCATGAATGGTATTGAGCATGGCGGACATGTCATGCTGCAGCATGTTCCTTCCGATGAAATAGTAAGAAAAAGCGCCGCTGACCACCAGGGCCAGCAGCAAAATCACTACAAATCTGAGCATGATTGCCCGTTTCATCTCATCCCTCCGTTTCCTGAGGGAGTACAAAGCGATACCCCACACTGCGGACCGTCTTGATATACTTGCTTCCCTCTTCCCCCAGCTTCTGCCTCAGCGTCCGGATATGGATATCAAGCGTACGCGTCTCGATGTCGGCGGAATAATCCCACAGCTTGTTGAGCAGCTCATCCCGTTCCACCACTCTGGAGCGGTTGTCCACCAGATACATCAGAAGCTCATACTCTTTATAGGTAAGAACCACCGGTGCGCCGTTCATGCTCACCTCCCTGGCATCCGTATTCACAGTAAGACCGCCCAGACTCACGATCCCTTCCGATTTGACATTCTGCCTTTCTGTTGTACGCCTCAAAAGGGAACGGATTCTGGCAGCGAGCTCCAGCACGCCGAACGGCTTCGTCATATAGTCATCCGCTCCGCCATCCAGCCCTACCACCTTATCATATTCCTTGTCCTTCGCCGTCAGAACAATGATCGGAATATTTTTCAGATTGTCCGGCCGTTCCCGGATCAGCCGGATCGCAGCCAGCCCATCCATTCCGGGCAGCATCAGATCAAATACCGCCAGATCCGGTTTTTCCTTTTCCAGTTCTTCCAGCGCTTCCTCCGCCGTTTCAAAAGCTGCTACCTGATAACCGTAGCCTTCCATAGCGATTTTTACCAGATTGCGGATATTTTCATCATCTTCAATCACAAATATTTTCTGCATTTCTTTCTCTCCATTCCGCCGAACTTTCAGACATGGCGGTCTCTCATAGTCCTCTGTTTCTTCATTTCATCCTTTTCATTGTAACAGCCCGGCCGCAAGAATGCATCCGAATTGTGTAAAATGTTTGTAAAATCAGCCATGCAGAGAGATTGCAGAGGCCGGAGACGTAAGCTTGCTTCCAGAGTTCAGGCCTGTCAAGGCTTTCCATAGGACAAGCTTATCACACCTACAAAAGCAGTTTAGACTATGTTACTTTACACCATTATGTCATCCATAACCATTTCAGCCAAAAGCTTTACAAGTATAAAACTAAGAGAGTAAGATATTTATACTACTTTGTTCTAAAATATCCGAAATTCTAAGGGAAAAAATGTTGCAGTGACAGTGATTTTAATATAATTTATGAAAAAGTCATAGAAGCAAATGCTTTAGACACTATTCAATGTAAAACAATTCCTTTTAATTCTGAATGGAATACAGGAATATCACTTCCGGTACAAAGTGTGCAGGAAGAAGATAGCATTTTCCCTATTCAAATATATGATTGGAACTTGCTTATACAAAAAATAAGAGATTATATAGAAATTGTTTTAAAAGAAGTATAGTGCTATTCCATTACAAATAGCATAAATTTCAACTCACACGAGCGGTTGTAATATTCCCCGCTTCCTTCCGCATATTTTCGAAGGAAGCGGGCCAGTGCCTGTTATGCAATCACATAAAAATAAAAAAGCACCAGGATGCCCAGCACAATACGATACCAGCCGAACACCTTGAAATCATGCTTCCTGATATACCCCATCAGGAAGGAAATGACCAGCATGGAAACCACAAAAGCGGATACCATACCGACGACCAGCAGCAGGACCTCTGATCCGGTAAAGGCAAATCCGGCCCTCACCAGCTTCAGAAGGCTCGCGCCGAACATGACCGGGATCGCCAGAAAGAAGGTGAATTCCGCAGATACGGTCCGGCTGACTCCAATGAGCAGCGCCCCCACGATGGTCGCGCCGGAGCGTGAGGTTCCGGGAAGGATGGCTGCGATAAGCTGGAACAGACCGATCAGAAGCGCATCACGATAGGTGAGAGCGGTAATACTCTTCACTCTGGGCTTCCTTCCCCGGTTCCAGTTCTCAATCACAATGAAGGCGACGCCGAACAGGATCAGCATAACCGCCACCACCGTCGCATTGTACAGGTAAGGGCTGATCAGATCATCCAGCAGAATCCCGTAAATCATGGCAGGCACGCAGGCCGCGATCACCTTGAACCACATCTGGAAGATATCCTTCCGGATCACTCCTTTTTTTCTTCCCTTCGTGGAAAAATCAAAGGGGAAAATCTTATTCCAGAACAGGATGACCACCGCAAAAATGGCGCCAAGCTGAATCACCACCAGAAAGACATCCCAGAATTCCGGGGAAACATTAAGGGTTACAAATTCATCCAGAAGGATCATGTGCCCCGTACTGCTGATGGGAAGCCATTCCGTGATTCCTTCCACGATTCCAAACAGGATTGCTTTTAAAATTTCAACCATTGCTGTCTCCGTTCCATGCTATTTTTTCTTTCCAAAACTTCTGTCTGCGGCCGGCCGGTCCGCTTTTTCAGCTTTCCAGATAGGCCATCAGCCGCTCATAGCTCTGCTCCGCCTCTCTATAGCCTTCTTCGTAGAGCAGACGCAGCTTTTCCTTATCCTTTTCCACCCTGCTGACATCGCTTTTTCTCTGAGGCCGGATTACGAACGCCTGGCCGTTTTTCTCCTGCTGTTCCAGGTAATCCAGCATCTGATTGTACGCAATATGCCTGTTTGCCATCAACTCATAGATCTTCGGGTACTTCGCATAGCTGATACGCACCAGTTCCAGATGCCTGGACGGTTTTCTCCGATACCCGACTTCCTTCGTCAACACCACCACATTTCTGCGGTTTCCGTCCAGAATGGAATGCATAATCGGCACGCTGTCAGACAGGCCGCCGTCCAAGTAAAGCTTTCCGTTGATGTTGACATTTCTGGAAACCAGCGGCAGGGAAGCCGAAGCACGTACCGCTGCAATATCCCTGTGCATATCGCGCAGCCGCAGATATTCCGGCCGCCCGGTCTCGATATTTGTCACCACGGCAAAGGCCCTTCCCTGATAGGCGTTGAAGGCATCATAATCATAAGGGTTCAGCCGGTTTGGAATATCATCGTAGCACATCTTCACACCGAACAGATCACCCGTCCGCAGAAGGCTCCATACGCTGCAGTAATTTTTATCCTCCAGATAGTCCACGCTGATGTCGTAGGCCCGCCCCCGCTGCTTTGACAGATAGCTGCACAGATGGCAGGCTCCGGCGGATACACCGTAGCAGCTTGAAAACTCAATTCCCTTATCCAGAAAAAAATCCAGTACCCCCGCGGTATAAATTCCCTTCATTCCACCGCCTTCCAGTACCAGTCCCGCTTGATACATGCTTTCCTCTTCTTTCCGCCGCAAAGCGGCATTTCATTCAGAGAGAAGAAGCACGTCAGTGCTTCTTCCAGGAAGACGGGACCCCCGTCTTCCGCCTCTCCTTTCATCTGCCATATTCCGTCCGCACAAATCTTTCCAGCGCAGGCAAAGAGCGAAGCACCTTCTCCGTGTCGATACAGTAGGCCATCCGGAAATAGCCCGGGCAGCCGAAGGTGTCGCCCGGCACCAGGATCAGATCATAGGCGAGCGCCTTCTGGCAGAAAGCATTGGCGTCCTCTTCCAGCGCCTTCGGGAATATGTAAAAGGTGCCGCCGGGACGGACACAGGTGAATCCCAGCTTTACCAGGCAGTCGTACAGCAGCTTCATGTTGGTTTCATAAACGGACAGATCCGCCGTCTGATCGATGACCTGCGCTACAGCGAGCTGGATCAGGGATGGCGGGCAGTTATGTCCCGTCCCTCTGGAAATCTGGCCGCACATGTTCACGATCGTCTCCGCTTCCCTGCAGGCGGGATTCACCGCCACATAGCCGATGCGCTCTCCGGGCAGCGACAGGGATTTGGAAAAGGAATAACAGGAAATCGTGTTCGCATAATAACAGGAAACATATGGAGCCTGTTTTCCATCGAATACGATCTCCCGGTAAGGTTCGTCAGAAATCAGAAAAATATCGTGGCCGTATTCCTCCTGCTTCCGGTTCAGAATCTCCGCCAGGGTGCGGATCGTCTCCTCCGAATAAACCACGCCGGAGGGATTGTTCGGCGAGTTGATCAGCACCGCCGTCACCTGACCGCTCAGCATTTCCTCAAAGGCCTCAAAATGAATCTGAAAACTGTCCGTATCGGCAGGCACCACCTTCAGAACGGCTCCCGTCCCCTCCACATAGGGACGGTATTCCGGGAAAAAGGGAGCAAAGGTAAGAATCTCATCGCCCGGCTTCGTAACGGCACGGAACGCGTGCGCCAGCGCTCCGGCGGCTCCTGATGCCATAAATATATGCTCCGGTCCGTAATTCATTCCGAATCTCCGGTTCAAAGACGCTGCAACCGCTTCGCGCACGGACTGAATTCCCAGACTCGGGCTGTAGCCGTGAATCTCCATGGGGTCCTTTTCCTGAAGCAGACGGATACAGCAGTCTGTGAATTCCTTCGGAACGGGAACCGACGGATTTCCGAGACTGTAATCAAATACATTTTCATAACCGATCTCGGTTCCTCTTTTTGCCGCGAATTCAGACAGCGTCCGGATGACCGACTTGCCGCCGAGCATCGCCTTATATTTTTCCGATATCATACTGCATGCCTTCTTTCTTCACTACATACGCTTCAGCAGAAGCGCCGCATTAAAAACTGGTAAAATCCGTGGGCATCCGGTAAATCAGGAGTGCCATGAGCGGGATCAGAATTTCGCAGACCTGTACGAAAAAGCTGGCAATATCCTCGGTGATCCCGCCGAAATGCTTGAAGGCCACCCAGCAGTAATACAGGAACGCGAGCACCGCTCCGGCCAGACAGCCGATTCCCACGGTCAGATTCATGTGCATCATAAAGAATACGCACAGCGCCGTGTACAGAACGAGCACCACCGTTACAGCCGTCTTTCCCTTTCCGTCCTCCGGCACATACAGGGAGCACTTGCTCTCCCTCGTATGGGGAAACCACAGGATCGACAGGCCGTAAAGAGAACGGGAAAGAATGAATCCAAATACCACCACCGGCCAGCCGTCAATGGGCATCTCGCTCCACAGACCGACAATGATTAAAAAATAGCTGACACATGTGATAATTGCAAAATAACCGCTGTGGGAATCCTGCAGAATATCCAGCTTGCCCTTCCTCGGCTGATGGGAACTGAGGGCGTCCACCGTCCGGAAAAAGCCGTCCATATGTGCGCCGCCGGAAAGCAGCAGCGGGATCATCACACATACCACCGACCGGAGAAACTCATAATCCAGCAGGTAGGGATGGATAATCCTCCACTCCGCGATCAGAAATGCCATGACCGCGCCCACCCACGGCACAAAGCAGAGAAGATATCTCATATTTTCTTTCGTTTTTTCTGTCTGCCGCGCCGGTATGATGGAATACATCGAGAACGCCAGACGCAGACTGTTCCATATCCGCTTCATCTGTTCACCCCGTTCTTTCGCCGCTTATTCAATGACAACATCATCCGCATAATCCTCCCAGATCAGACAGATCCAGGTTTTTCCCTGGTTCAGCGTGATCGGGTTGCCCTCGGAATCCACGTAATAGGCGGGATCATTATCCGAATAACGGGACCAGGTTCCTTCGGTCATCTTTCCGCCGGTAAACGCCTGAACCTTCATCGCGTTATCTCCATGCAGTTCGAAGGCAAGGTAATCGTTCTCGTCCCGCACCTCGCCATGACAGTACTGGAAGATCACATTGTCATAGGCGAGCTGATTTCCGGTGCTTTCATCAATCTGGGGGCCGCCATACTGATAACGGTAATATTTCCCGTCCTCTTCATTGTATTCAAACCGGGCTTCGATCAGGCTGTAGCCGTTTCTCAGATTATTTTCCTTTCCGCCCGGATAGAGCATGACGGCATCTGTACTTCCGGAATTTTCCGCCTCTTCTCCGTCTGCGGCGAAGGCGAATTTTGCCTTATGCGTATCATGATAGGTCAGACTGTAGCCGAACCGGTCGATATCCTCCAGCAGACCTTCCACATCGATATAAACATTGTTCGGTGCTTTTCTGTCGCTGGTACGCAGAAAGGTATTGGTGGCCGGATGATCGATTCCCGCAACGGCTCCGCTGATGTTGTCCACCCGGTCGCTGTTGAGCAGTTCCCCCACATAGGGAGTGGCCTGGCCAAAATGCGCATAAATCGCGTCAAATTCCAGCGCGCAGTAGACAAAATAGTCACGGCTGGAACGGATATAACCGATCCGGTCCAGTTCGTCATAATCCTCATACAGCCCCATCAGCCTGGTGATCCGTCCCTCCACGGGCGCCTCATAAATGATAGAAGCTTCCTCAATTCCATACTGTGGGCAGCCCGCCTCCAGGTTATTGAACATCACGGCAAGGGGCCGTTCGTTCACCGCTTCCGGATCTCTTGGCTCACCGGTCAGAAAGCTGTGTTCCCCGTCATTTTCCACCCGCGCAGCATTTTCCTCGTTGGTCTGTTCTCCCGTTTCGTCCGCCTCCGCCTGTTCTTCCGGAGACACGCTCTCCGTCTCCGCCGGAGCCGTACTCTGCGTTTCCCCGTTCTGCTGTTGTCCGCAGCCCGCAAGCAGCGATGCCGTCAGCGTCAGAACGCCGCAGACAGCCGCCGTTCTACGCCAGAGAGCGGTCAGTCCTTTCCTGTTCTTTTGTATCTTTACCATCACTTTTCTCCTTCATTTTCCGCCAAAGCTTTCAATATTGTACTGCGCTGATGCGGATTCGTCCAGACTTTTCACATTTTTTTAAGGAATACAGTTCACTCATCCGCCAGAGCCAGGCATACGTCGTGCTTGCACGAACAGATGCCTGACTCTGAGCGGATGAAGGGAGCGCCCGTTTATGAGCAAAGGGAGCTGCGCAGCAGCGGGGAGCGCGGAGCGCGGCTTTGCGAATGGCGCGGAGTGAACTGTATTATCTTAAGGAATCAGCCTGCATCTGCGCGCCATGCGTACGAAAAATGCGCCCTTGGGCAGCGCCATGAGATCCCGCGCTCCCACAGCTCCCATTTTAATCACAAGAATGAAATAAAGAACCACTGCCACCAAAAGGGCGGCTGCCAGGCAGACCACATTCACGGAGAGCAGGCGATACAGCCCATGATAAACTCCAAAAGCCGCACCACCCATGATCACCGATGCCCAGAAGGGGATGCAGAAGGTTTTCACCACCTCCTGACGGTATCCCAGCTCTTTTTTCACCGAAATTCCATTCAAAATGCACATCAGGAAGGAATACAGCACAGTAGCTATGACCAGGCTGTAAAGCCCCATATCCGTAAACAGAAGCAGAAGGACCAGCGCGGCGGTCTGTGCGACAAGCGCGACGGCGGCATTGATCACAGGCAGGTTCACCTTTCCGATTCCCTGCAGAACACCGTTGGATATGGTGGAGACAGCATAGAAAACCACACTGATGCTCAGTCCGGCCAGCAGTCTGGAAACCATATCCACGGACTCTTTCTGGGGATAGAGGAGAAGCACCACGGGCTTTGCCAGCACCGCAAGCCCAACAGCGGAGGGAATGGACAGAAGCATCGTAGTCCGTACCGCCGCGGCGATTTTCCGGTTGGTTTCCCGGATGTCCTTCCTGGCAAAGCTTCCGGACACACCCGGAATCACCGCCGTGGACATGGCGGAAGCCAGGGCAATCGGAATGTTGGAAATCTGCTTTGCCTTGCCCGAGAACAGACCGTACCGGGTATAGGCATCCGCCTCCGACATTCCCTTCACATATTCCATGATTCTCGTATAAATAGTGAGGTTCAGAGAACTGTTGCAGTTATAGATAAAGGTACTCAGAATGATCGGCGTTACCATGGTAATGATGATGCGGTAAACCTCTCCTGTTTCCAGAAGTTCCCCGCTCCGGTCGCGCCGTTCCTGCTTTGCAAGAGCCCTGCGGTTCAACGCCAGGACAAACAGCATGAAAAGCAGAGCCACAAGGACCCCCGCTCCCGTACCGATGGCGCTTCCTGAGGCGCCATATATGGCCAGTGTGGTATCGTCCTGTCCCGCCACCATGCGCATCAGAAGAAAAGCAGCCAGAATACTGACCACCGCATTCAGAATCTGCTCAAGGATCTGGGAAAAGGAGGTCGGAATCATCGTGCCATGGGCCTGAAAATAGCCCCGAAGCACACCAAGGATGCCGGAAAAGAAAATGGTCGGCGCGAAAATCCGCAGTACCGGCACGGAATTCCCCCCCACCAGAACGTCAGCGAACACCAGCGTCAGAATGCTCGCTGCGCCGCCGACCACCACCACATACATGAGAGCGCAATGAAAGATCTTCCTTGCGTTCCGGTACTGTCCCAGTGCCAGCCGGTGCGCGATCACCTTGGAAATCGCGGACGGAATGCTGTAAGAGGATACCAGAAGGATGATGGTATAGATCTCATATGCGGAAGAATAATAGCCGTTGCCCTCATCCCCGATCACATGGGCCAGCGGGCTCCGGTACAGAATTCCTATGATTTTACAGATAATACCGGCAGCAGCCAGAATACCGGCCTGCATGATAAAGCTGCCCTGTTTTTCCTTGTTAGCCATAAAATTCTCCATTCCGAAGCATTGACAGGAAAAGCCGCCCGGCCCCCTGCGGAAATGATTTCACCCTTTCCTGTTACGCCCGGTTACTCGGACAGGCGGAAGGTAAGAAGAATATCCAGCCGCCTCTCCACTACCTCATAAACGAAAATATCCGGCTGCTGCTCATCAATCATGGACTGTTCAAAGCAGCCGTTCCAGTGCGGCATATAAGTATAGGAAAAATTTGATGCCAGCACCGGCGCCATACCGCCCGCGAAGCTGTCGCGCACCATAAACAGCCGCCTTTCATCCGGCGCATCAGACTGGTAGATCAGTTCCGTCGCATCAATGGCCTGCAGCACCGTCATGTTATTGGTCGGATAACCGGACACGGTATAATTCACATCCGCCGGACGGTTCTTCTCATAATAGCTTCTCAGGTTCATCATACCGGCCAGATCATACCCCGAGAAATCATCCTGCGTAATGGTCAGCTCCTCCACCTCAGGCACCTGGATTCCCAGTTCCTCCAGCAGGGCTTTCGCCCCGATATAGGCTCCCAGGCTGTTCCAGTGCGTATCATAATGCCAGTACAGATCATATTCATCGCTGTATTCCAGAAGCTCTTCTCTCGGATAAACCACCCGGATTCCCGCATCACGCAGACAGTCCACCACCTGCTGCGCCCGGGTCAGTTCTCCCCGTTTGGTGATGTAGTCCGGAAGATTGTCAGAATAAATATCTTCTTTATTGGAAGGAATCAGGACAACGAATTCGATTCCCCGCTTCTCAAGATACTCCCTGGAGGCCAGGCAGTTGTCCCGGATCAGATTCAGTTCCTCCTGGGTATAAAGATTGGTTCCCTTATAATCTTCTATGCTCTCTTCATCCGTATAGAACAGCCAGTTATCCTTTCCGAGTACCACGCTGTCCGACGCGGAATCTCCGAAAAGCTCCACGCTCAGAACGCTGTTCAGCTCGATGAGCTGACTGCGGAAGGGTACATGGTCGTTATAGAAGCTGTTAAACAGAGCCGGGAAAACCTGCAGGCTGTCAGAAAGCCCCCTCAGGCTGTCAAAGGACAGCGATGGCATTTCAGCGAGCTGTCTGTTCTCCGTATTTTCCGTATTCAGATAGGGGCGGGCGAAAAAAAATACCACCCCGGGACCAAGCAGCATGAGTGCAAAACAGATCAGCCATGCCGCCGCTTTTCCTTTTGTCATCCAGACCTCCGTTCTTTTCGTTTTAAACCCTTTCCGCCGCAGACCCTTTCTCTCCGTCAGAAGTTCATATACAGAAATGCGCTGTAGGTACTGCTCACCATGGACAGAATACAGAGAGCAAGCAGAGCCATGCAGAAGATCAGCTCAACCGCACTGTACTGCAGGCAGACCGCACCGTTTTCAGCCGGCTTCCTTCCATACTGCTTTTTCCCAGAAGGCCGGCTTCCGGAGAGCCCCTTTTCGGAGCCGGCCTTTCCGGAAAGAAGTCTCCCGGAAAGGCGCTTCCATACCGCCTGAATCATACCGCAGCCGAGAACCGCACAGACAAAGACGAGAAGGGTGCGGTGGTCTACAATCTCCGGCACCGCATAACCGGATGCCGTGTACATCCAGGGCAGGAACATCCGTTTCAGATACTGAAGCGCGAGCGCCATATCTCCCGCCCGGAAGAACACCCAGCCCACGCATACCACCAGGCAGGTATAAATGTGCCTGATCACCTTCGTTCTGTCCAGAAGCTTTCCCAGGCCAAGGCGTTCAATAACCTGGAACACGGCGTGATACAGTCCCCAGCAGATGAAATCCCAGCTCGCACCATGCCAGAGCCCGGAAGCCATGAACACAATGAAAATATTAATATAGGTACGTACCTTTCCCTTTCTGCTTCCGCCAAGAGGGAAATACAGATACTCCCGGAACCAGGACATGAGCGTCATGTGCCATCTGCGCCAAAATTCCGTGATGGACGAAGCCAGATAGGGGTAATCAAAATTTTCCGACAGATTGAAGCCGAACATTTTTCCCAGACCCACAGCCATATCGGAATAGCCTGAAAAGTCATAATAAAGCTGAAGGGAATAAAACAGGGCGGCAATCCAGGCGAAGCTGCCGTTCACATTTCCAATCTCAAACCCGTAAATCGTATCCACACATGCCCCGAGCACATCTGCGATGAGCACCTTCTTCGCGAGTCCGTAGATGAAACGCCGGATTCCCTCGCTCATTTTCCGCACATCCTGCCTGCGGCCGGACAGCTGCGGCCCGAAGTCGCGGTATTTTTCAATGGGGCCCTGGGTGATTTTCGGGAAAAAGGAAAAATACAGAGCCATATTCAGAATATTTTTTTCAGCGGGGATTTTTTCCTTATACAGGTCAACCAGATAGGTAATCGCCTGAAAGGTAAAAAAGGAAACGCCAAGCGGGAGGGCGATCTGGCGCATCTCAAGGAGCTGCCTGCCAAGCGCCCGGTTCAGCGTATTCGCAAAGAAATTGAAATATTTGTAATACCCCAGTATTCCCAGGTTCAGCACAATTCCCGCAGCCATAAGAACCAGCCTGCCGGTCCGGGCCGAAAGGACCGCGTTACGCGAGCCCATGAGCCGCCCGATCAGGTAGTTTGCCGCAATGGAGACCAGCAGCAGCCACAGATAATCCAGCTGTCCCCAGGCATAGAAAAGAAGGCTTGCGACCAAAAGCAAAACGTTCTGAGGAATATTTCTTTTCAAAACGCCGCTCCTGGAGCCCTTTCCTCCGGAAAGTCCCGCAATTTTATCCAGTATAAAAACAATGGGCAGAAAAGCCCAGATAAAAATCATTGAGCTAAAAACCATCTTTTGCTCCCGTCTGCGCCCTTTCGGTGCGTGTCTGTCTTACTTTTCTGGGAAAATTTTTACTTTTGCATCTGTCTTTCTTATTATAAACGGTAACGCCGTTTTTTCAAACCCTTTTTATTTTCAACTTCCCTATTGACCGCTTTGTACGAATCATGTATAGTTTATGTGTATTTTGTGTAAAATTCAATTCTGTCACAGAGCGCTGATGTAACTTCACTGATTCCGTAGAATTTTCCACACAAATGAGGAGTTAAATATGGATGTTTCATTTTCAGCCTTCCTTCAGGGAATGGCATCAAATCCTGTCCTGCTGATCACGGTAGCTCTTACTCTGGGCGTCATTTTCGTTAATGGATGGACAGATGCCCCCAACGCAATCGCTACCTGTGTCACCACACGCTGCATGAATGTCCGTTCTGCCATCATCATGAGCGCAGTCTTTAATTTTCTGGGTGTCTTCATCATGACTCAGATTAACAGTTCAGTCGCTTCCACAATCAGTAATATGGTTGATTTCGGCGGCAATTCAGGCGACGCTCTGGTTGCTCTGTGTGCGGCACTTTTTTCCATTGTCGTCTACAGTGTGGGAGCCTCTTATTTCGGTATTCCAACCAGCGAAAGCCACAGCCTGATCGCCGGCCTGTCAGGCGCGGCCATTGCCATCCAGAACGGTGTCGGAGGCATCAACATGAACGAATGGGCAAAGGTTCTCTACGGACTGGTTCTCAGTCTTGCCCTCGGATGGATTTCCGGCTGGGTCATCTGCAGACTCGTAACCCTGATCTGCCGTGAAATGGACCGAAGAAAAACCAACCGTTTCTTCAAGGGTGCGCAGATCTTTGGCGCGGCAGCCATGAGCTTCATGCACGGCGCGCAGGACGGCCAGAAGTTCATCGGTGTTCTTTTTCTCGGTGTCGCCTTCAGCAGCGGTCAGAACACTGTGGAAGGCGCTGTGATTCCCGTATGGCTGATGCTTCTGTGCAGTATTGTAATGGCGCTGGGAACCAGCGTCGGTGGCGAGAAAATCATTAAATCGGTTGGCATGGACATGGTTAAGCTGGAAAAATACCAGGGCTTTTCCGCGGATCTGTCTGCGGCGCTCTGTCTGCTGTATTCCAGCCTTTCCGGCATTCCGGTTTCCACAACACATACCAAAACCAGCGCCATCATGGGCGTGGGAGCGGCCAAACGCCTTTCCGCCGTCAACTTCGGCGTGGTGAAGGACATGGTGCTCACCTGGATTTTCACCTTCCCGGGCTGCGGGCTGATCAGCTTCATTATGGCCAAACTGTTCATTGCAATCTTTTAACCTGAAGAAGCGGAAGGCGGCCTTCGGCCGGCTTCCTGGAAGAATCACTTCGTGATTCTTCTCTAATTAAGTGCCGCCTTACGGCGGCGGAGGAAAGAGGAAGATATGGCGAAAAAACAAGACAGTCTTTATTTCAACAGCTTTATCAAATGTACGGATTTTTCCTGTCAGGCAGCGCATATGCTGGAGGAGACGATGGCGGATTTTGATGTGGAGAAAATGGCCGACCGCATGGAGGCAATCCACACCATCGAGCATTCCGCCGACATGGAAAAGCATGAGCTTCTCAACACGCTGATCAAGGCGTTCATCACTCCCATTGACCGGGAGGACATCATGCTGCTGAGCCAGAATATCGATGATCTGACGGATAATATCGAAGATGTTCTGATCAGGATTTACTACAATAATATCCGCGAGATCCGTCCCGACGCGCTGGAGCTGATGCGGATTGTATGCCGTTGCTGCGAGGCTGTAAAGATGATGATGGAAGAGTTTGCGGATTTCCGGCATTCTAAAAAACTTCATGAGCAGATTGTTAAAATCAATTCCATGGAGGAGGAGGCCGACAAGGTCTATATCGACAGCATGCACCGGCTCCATACTGACTGCAGCGATCCGATGACCGTCATGACCTGGCGGGAAATCTATTCCTATCTGGAAAAGTGCGCAGATGCCTGCGAACATGTGGCAGATATCGTGGAAAGTGTTGTGATGAAGAATTCCTGAGACATGAGAGCCGCCTTCTCCGCCTGTAAGCGGAGAGGCGGCCGTTTTTTCAGTCATTGATTCAGAACTCATCGAAGAAAATCCCGGAGCACACCGAATCAAATACGCCAATGGAGACCATGTTTCTGAGCGCAAGAATAAAGGAACCGCGGAATTTTACCTTCAGAAATACGCCGTCCGCAAATTCCGTCACCGGTACCGCATCCTGGATTCTCCTGCCATCGGGAAGCTTCAGTTCCAGAGACATCTTTCTGCAGCGCGCGGTCGAACCGAACTGACGCGGCGTATTGTCCACACAGTAGAAGGATGCCAGATGCTCCTTCTTATCCGATACCCGGATCTCATACTGCAGCACTCCCGAATTGCTGTCATATCCCAGATGCTTTCCGTCGCCTTTCACAGGATAATGTACCAGGTTGGAATCAGTTTTCACAGCCCCCTCTGCAGCTGTCTTTTCCCGGCCGTTGGTTCGAATCTCTTCTATATATGGCGGCAGATTCTCTTCTTTGCCTTCTCCTCTCAGTGAACATCCTGCCTGTCCGTAGATTCCTTTCCACTCTCCGCCTGTTGTTCTGTCGATTCCCATAAAGCTTACCGGTTCCTGAAAATCCGCTTTCCAGGAAAAAGAGGCCGCATCACTTTCCGAACCGCTCACGTTCTGAGCTGTAATTTTATAGTTTCGGCAGCTGTGATTTCGAATATTCTCATCCCGAAACCATGGATTCTCTGTTTCTGCAAGCAAATTCCGGCTGTCTGCGCAACATTCTTCATCCGTACTCCCGTAGATCCGGTACAGGCATCTTTCCTGTCCTTCCCACTTCAACAGCAGAGAGCAGTTTTTCTCTTCCCATAGCCCACGGACGTCTTTTGGCGCTTCCGGGCATTCTGCATTTGCCGGCACACTGCACGGGATGATAAGCTTCCAGGAAACCTTCATGTTATTCTGCCCCTGAAGTGTCAGCGTCACACGATTTTCAAAGGCATCCAGGTGCAGTCTGCCTCGTACCTCTTCGCATGGATATTCTCCTTCCGCCTCCAGCTTCAGATTCTGATATTCTCTGCCATCCGGAAGCTTCACTTCGATCCTGCACGCTTCACCGGCGGGAAGCTCACAGATTCCGGAAAGGATACCGGCTTCTCCGTCCGCTTCATACGACTCCCAGCGGACATTCTGCAGCTCTACAGCTCCCTGCATCACATGGCGGCTTGAAGAGATCACCTGCGGATGGCCAGTCACCTTCCGCACGGAAAGCATCCTGCTTTCCCCTCTCCGGACCCGCTGACGCAGGGTCTGTGTCCCTTCCAGTTTTCCCACATAAGTATCGTTCCAGAAATCATATACGTGATATTCTGCCTCCAGCTCCAGTCCAAGACCACCGCTGAAAGCATCCCCGGACAGAGGAGCTTCAATCATTTTATCCTGCAGCCGGTCGCCGTTATACAAAATCACCTGATGCCAGTCTTTTTCCACCTCATAATCATAGACCTCCGGCCAGAGCTTTCCCAGAAAAGCGTCCGCAGGCCGAAAGCTTTTCCTCTCTTTATGCTGAGGATAAATTCTGGAAAGAGCGTCCACCGCCTCTTTACTCAGATTTTCAAAGCCGTTTGCCAGCAGAAGCCGTCCGGATACCGCATAGGCCATGGTGACAAGGGTGTGCAGCTCGTCTGCGCTCTGTGCGCGCATCAGATCCTTGCTGTCCATATCATAATTGGTCACCACCCGGTTTTTATACCATCGAAGGCCTATTTTACTGATCATCTCGGGCGGCATGTCCGCCGTATCATCCTCCGTTCTCTGGGAATCCACCCAGCCAAGCGTGACATCCAGGCCGGTCTCAATCCCGCGCTCATCGATATAGCTGTCCTTCCCCATCCCTTCTTTGGCCAGTCGGAACGCATTTATATAATTCAGAGCCGTGGTAGCATAGTCATCCTCAAAGCCGCCTTCCTCATCCCACGCCGTGCCGGGATAATCGAACATCAGTCCTCTGACACCGCCCTCTCGAAGATTCCGGTATACCTCCCTCATGTGTTCCTGAAATCCGGGATCGGTGAAATCATACCCTATCGTAGACTGATAGGCTCCGTTCAGGAACTCGCCCTTCCGGCAGTTTCCTTCATTAAATAGGGTATGCTCCGGATACTGCTTTACATAATCCTCAGAAACTGCACTTGTCTGAAAATAGGTGAGAGGGATTCCGCCCAGATCATTTACCGCTCCCGCCCACTTTGCGGTTGTCTCATATGGCGCTGTATACCGTCCGTTTCCTTCCTTTTCGTCCTGATATCTGCGCCAGTGCTCGTCGTCCCACCAGCCCTGCTGGGTATTTCCTCCATTGTGATCCTGGCCGTAATAGTCCGGAACCAGCCTGACTGCAGCAGGAGCATATTTCAGGAAGCCGGAGTTCCGGATACTTTCCATCTCTCTGACCGCACCGCCAGAAGTGTTCAGCTTCTCCCCGCTCACATTCATCATATCATAGAATTCCGCATACCACAGGCATACGCTGGGAAAAGAATGAAGATTCGGCTCAGCCTTCTGAGTCAGTGCCAGCCTTTTTCCATAAACCTCCAGCGAATGGAAAGGATCTTCCGTATAAAGATCCAGGTAAAAAAGATCTCCCCGGGGAAAATACTCCTGTCCATCATCCACTCTTTTTCCATAGGGATCCCGAGCGCACAGCTTCAGCAGCGCATAATCCTCCTTTTCCTCACTCCGCACCTCAAGCTCCGCATATTTTGCAAATTCCGTATAGGTCAGACCGCCAAGCACCACGGAGCGCATGCTCCGGCCCTCTGAAAAAGTGAAAAGCGCATTGTTCCGGCTCTTAAGAGATCCGCCTTCCTGCACGCGCGTTTCAAAAGCGCCGCTGTTTCCATCCAGCAGCTTTGCCCGTTTCAGTCCCTCACTCCCCCGAAAAGCCGATCCACCTGCAAGCGGGCTCAGCTCCTTCAACCGCACCGTCTGTCCACTGTGGTTTCTGCAGCCGCAGCAAAGCGCAAGAAAGGCTTCCCCCTCATACAGGATAAAACCGACGAGCACACCGCTTCCGCTTTGATCCAGACTGTCAATGCGAAGCATCCGGCCGGTTCCGAGGCGGTCTGAAATCTCCTCCGTCGTCCAGCAGCAGGTCATGCCTTCCCCATTGCTTTTCCATGCACCGGCGGCTGCATATGCATCCTTCAGAACCGGTTCTTCTCCACACTTTCCGGCGCTCCATGTCCCTTTTTTCAGATCAAACCGGATGCCGGTCACTCCATTTTCAAAAGTCACCGTTCCATCGGCCTCAATGATCCGTACCCCTTCTCTTTTCATCTTTACCTCCGTGCTATATCTTATATTCCCGGTTTGCCAGAACATTTTCCCCAAATTCCAGCCTGTAGCTGCCCCCTGCCTGCGTGGGGAAAGAAAGGACTGCTCCGTCCCATCTTCCTTCAGCGCCGCTTACTCCCGTCAGCCCGCGGGCCTTCACCCTGCAGATTCCGCCCAGCCGGGAACGTATCTCCGCCTGTCTGATCCAGCATTTTCCCCAGCTTACGGAAACCTCAAAGCCGCCTCTGGCGCGGAATCCGGAAAAGCTTCCCTGATTCCAGTCCACCGGAACTGCGGGCAGAAGTTCAATAAAGCTCTGATGGCTCTGAAGAAGCATCTCCGCGACGCCCGCCCCCAGTCCGAAAATGGCGTCAATCTGCTGATGGGTATCCGTGAGCATTCCGGCGCCAAGTCCCGCGCCTGTACTTTTCAGCAGCCGGCCGCACTCCAGGGAATTGTGAAACCGGGCCATGAGGCAGACTCTCCATGCTCCGGGCCAGCCCCCCTGCTCCGCCGCATGTAACGTGCGACGTTCCATGCTTCTTTCCGCCGCTTCCAGCAGCTCCGGCGTTTTTTCCTGTGTGATCAGGTCACCGGGATAAACAGGATACATATGTGAGGTATGGCTCATCCCCGGCGTGCATTCCTCATAATCGCTGTACCACTCCAGAAGCTGGCCGTATTTTCCCGTTTTGTAGGGGGGGAAGCGTTTCACCGCCTCATCCAGCCTGTCCGGGAGAGGGTCCTCCGTAAGCTTCAGATCCGAAGCCGCCTGAATCGTGTTTGCAAAAAGCTCCCTCAGAATACTCATGTCCATGGTGGACGCCATGCTGACCGCACTGATCTGCGGATGGTTGGGAGAGCAGCGGCTCGCCACGGCGATTTCATCCAGAAGCTGCTCGGCCGTCTCCTCATCCCCTGTCAGGAATTTATTCTCCGGAGATATGGAAGGGGCAGTTACCAGATATCCGTCCTGATTTTCCGTCAGGAATTCCAGCATAAACAGAGAAGCCCCACGCAGTACCGGATACATCCGCCTCAAAAATTCCAGGTCTCCGGTAAACCGGTAATGGGTCCAGATGTGCTGACACATCCATGCTCCGCCGAAAGGCCACCAGCTCCAAGATGCATCTTCGCAGCTCGGCTCTGTGGATCTCCAGAGATCCGCATTATGATGGGTTACCCAGCCGTCCGCATGATAGTATTCCCGCGCCGTCCTTTTTCCGGCTTCCGACAGCTGGGTCAGAAGATCCATGAGCGGGAGATGGCATTCCGGAAGGGCCAGCGTCTCGCAGGGCCAGTAATTCATCTCCACGTTGATGTTGTTCGTATAGTTGCTGGACCAGGGCGGCATCACCGTGTCGTTCCAGATCCCCTGCAGGTTCATCGCCTGACTGCCCGGACGGGAAGCGGCTATGGTCAGATACCGGGAATACTGCAGGAACAACGCCGCAAGAGAGGGATCATCCACGCCCTTTGCACAGCAGGCAAGTCTACCGCTCAGGGGCAGACTTCCGCTCCATTCCCTTTCAAGATCCAGATCCACTCTGTTGTAAAGACTCTGGTAATCTTCCACGTGCTCTTTTTTCAGAGCTTCCGGTTCCCGGCCCTCCAGCATATCCAGCTTTTCCCGCAGTGTTCGGAGCACCTTCTTCTCATCCGGATCTCTGGGCTGTCCGAACCCGGCATAATTGGTTCCGGCCTTTATGGCAAGAAGCACAAAAGAAGCGTCGTTCACATACACCCGGCTTCCGTCGGACCACACCGTTCCGTCGCAGGAAATTACCCTTGCCGTCCCTGCGAACCGGAGTGCCTTTGATTCTTCCGGATCCTTCCACACCATGCGCGGAGTGACCGGCGTATAGCTGGGTTCCGCATGATCCGGTGCAATTCCGGCAATCCATGCTTCTCCTTCGCAGGTCCCGTTCTGCGCATGCAGTTCCGATTCCAGGCAGAACGCCAGATTCAGAGGACCTGTTGTATTTTCCGCCGCCTCTTCTTTCCGCACTCTTTCCGCAGTACAGCAGAAGAAGGCGGCATCTGCAGGATAGCTGACAAACAGCTCTTCCCGATACCGGATTTGATCTCTGACCCAGGAAACCGTCTCAACCGCCTGCCCCAGATCCAGCGTTCTTTCATACTCCGTAATATCCCCCGCCGAAGGCTCCAGAACCATTTTCAGGGGCATATTTCTCCTGTTGTTCCTCTGTCCGAACGTAAGATGAAGCGACGCAAGCGGCAGATAGGTTTCAAACCAGCGCCCTTCCATGTCATTATTGATCACATCGTTGGCTTCCTTCACCCTTCCCTCAAGCGTCAGACGCCTGGCCTCCATCAGCTTTTCATAATGCACCGGATTGCTGTGAAAGCTCTCGCTTCCGGACCAGAGCGTATCCTCGTTGATGACGATGGTCTCAAGAGGAACCTTTCCCATTACGGCCATCCCCAGATGTCCGTTTCCCAGATAATGCGCATCCGCAAATTTCTCCGCCGGCGTATTCTCCCGCAAAAAATATGCTTTCATAACTCTCTCCTTTCCCGTATCCTCTGCCTTCCGGCCTTTTTCATTCTGCTTTTACTCTATTCGATTTCGAATGGCAGATCAATGGCAAAATTCATTAATTTCTATCTGTATGCAACAAAAAACTGTTTTCCGCATCTTCGTTAAAAACATACATGAAATGGTGGATTTTGGCATTGTCTAATAAGCATAAATCATATAAATTAGATTTATATCCAGATATCTTCATGGATTCATTCGTCGATTCAACCAATTCATTTATATCAAAAATGTCAATGCCGCCTGCAGCGGCGGAAAGAAAGGAAGGGAAAGAAAAAATGGCTGGCTGGATTTACACGGAAAACGGCTTCTGGGAACTGGAAGCGGAAGGAAAACGGATTTTAAAGGCGTATGCCCGTGCTGAAAGTACAGATGGACGATGCGTTGACACTCGCACCGCCAGGCTGGAAGAGCGCACGCAGGAAGACGGAATGCAGACGCTGCGCTTCTTTGGGGAAGAAGGGCTGATTCTGACGGAACGTCTTTCCGTCACTCCCGGAGGCATGGCCTGGGCGGACTGCACGCTCCAGGAGGCGGACGGCACAGAAGCGGCCTCAAGGCTTCTCACACCGCTTGTTTTCTCCGCGCCGGATGCAAAGGAGGGAATCCCGGCACCCGCCATCTGGAAGAATCTGTGGATCCGTATGCTCTGCGTACCGTACGACAACACCATGTGGCTTCGTTACGAAGCGCTTCCCCTGAAGGCGGGACGGCGCAGCTATGATCTGTCGGTGATTTACTCAGAGGACAGCAGGGAAGGAATTCTGGTGGGCGCTCTGGACTTTGACTGCTGGAAAAACGGAATCGTCTGCTCCGCCACGGATGCCAATACTCTGGAGGCCCGCTGCGGTATGGCGGACGAAGGAACCCATGACACGCAGCCGCACGGCATCCTGCGCGGCGCGCAGGTGTCCTCTTCCCGGTTCGGCGTTCTGTACGGCGCGGATTACCGGAAACTGCTGGAAGC
The DNA here is from genome assembly GCA_900544445.1 of uncultured Lachnospiraceae bacterium. Taxonomy (GTDB): domain Bacteria; phylum Bacillota; class Clostridia; order Lachnospirales; family Lachnospiraceae; genus Eisenbergiella; species Eisenbergiella intestinigallinarum. The sequence continues at coordinate 13,989 of UQVK01000027.1, read as the reverse complement.
GTATGGAGACTTTCTTTCCGCCGAACGTCCTCCGCTGAAATGGGAACAGGGCGTACCCTTTGGCTTCAACAGCTGGGCCGGCCTCGCTTTCCGCCTGAACGAAGAGCGCTATGAAAATTCCGGAGAATTTGTCAGAACGGAGCTGATGCCCGGAGGCTATGAAAATCAGGGAACTACCTACGTAAACCTGGATGCGGGCTGGAACGTCATGAGCCCGGAACGGCTTGCCGCCCAGGCAGATCGGCTGCATCAGGCTGGTCAGAAGGCCGGTATCTATGATGCTCCCTTTGCCTTCTTTGGACGCGATCCGGAAGAAGAAATTCCCGGCGTTCCCGGCCATTTTTATAAAGAGATCCTTCTTCGGGACGAAAAGGGCCGCTTCCTTCCCAGGGTGGACGGCGCCATTCCCTATGACGTTACCCATCCTCTGTGGGAACGGATGACCCGATACAAGTTCGAGCGGTTCGTCCGGTGGAATTATGACTATGTAAAGGTGGATTTCATGACCCACGGCGGCATGGAAGGCTGCCATTCTGACCGGACCATATCGACCGGCAGACAGGCCATTAACCGCGCTTACGCATTTCTGGACGACCTGCTGGATGAAAAAAAGATTGGAAGGCCTTTCTTCATCAGCCTTTCCATCGCTCCCATTTTCCCATACGGCTACGGACATGCCAGACGGGTATCCTGCGATGCTTTCGGAACCGCACAGGATGTGGAGTACGAACTGAATTCCCACACCTATGGCTGGTGGCTGAACGGTCGCCTGTACCAGTATAATGATCCGGACCATATCGTCCTGCTGAAGAGCTTCGGCATGGAAAAGGATAACACGGAGGGGGAGGCAAGAGCCCGCTATACCACAGCCGTTATCGGCGGTACGGTCATGATGCTCAGCGACGACTATGAACGTCCGGAGGCCAGAGAACGTGCGAAGAAGCTGGCCTGCAATCCTGCGGTAAACCGGATCGCAGCGTCACAGATCGCCTTCCTGCCTGTGGAGTCGGCAGAAGGCAGTGCTTCCAGGGCTTACACCGCCGTTGTAAACGGAAAAACATGCGTTGCGCTCTTCCATTGGGAAGACAGAAAAGAGACCGTCATTCTGGATGCGGCACGCGCCGGACTGAAAAGGGACACGGCATATACGGATCTGTGGAGCGGCAGGACCTTCCGAAGTGAAAACGGACTGCTTCACTGGGAAATCGATGGATGCGATGCGCTTCTGCTGCAGGAGTGCTGATAAACAGAAACAGCACATACGGATCGGTCTTTGCGGCCCGCCATCTTCAGGGCGGGCCGGAGATCAGCCAAAAGGGAGGGAATAAACTATGATGCTGGAAGAACTGGTAAATCAGCCGTTTGAGGCCAGGAAAATGTACAAAAGGAATGTTGTCCCGCAGGTCATTCTGCGGGAGGACTGCGGACGGGCCAGTGTGGAATTTCTGGATAACGGCACCTTTTTCTATCTGAAAGACGGTGCGCGGGTTCATCACGGCTTTTCCTGTGCGGATACGGAAACGGGGAACCGGATCAGCACCAGAACCGCAGCCCTTCAGAGCCGCAGTGCGGAAGCGGTCTCTGACTGCCTCGGAAACGGTCGGCAGATCATAAGCGTTTATGAAGAAAAGGGCCTGACACTCACACAGAAAATTGTCCTGTATTCGGAAGGAGACCTGACTGTTCAGATTTTCCTGAAGGAAGATGGAAAACTGACCCGGACCCGATACATGGTTCCGTATTCTGCCCCATATCCGGATGCCTCCGGGAAACGCATTTTTCTGTCTCTGGACCAGAAAATGCTGCTGGTTCCCTATGATAATGACATGTGGCTCAGATATGAGTCCTGTGTTCCCGCTGCAGGGAGACCCAGCTATGACGTGACTGCCATTTACGATGAGGATACGATGGAGGGAATGGTGATCGGCGCTCTGGATTTTGACGTCTGGAAGAATGCCATCCGCTGGAATGCCCACGATGCCAGAAGCCTTATTGCCTTCTGCGGAATCGCGGACGGCGGGACCCATGATGTATGTCCACACGGCATTGTGGAGGGCTGGGAAGTCGCCTCCGCCCGCTTCGTATTAAGCTGGCAGCAGGATATCCGCAAAGGTATGGAGCATTACGGCGATCTGTGCGCAAAGATCCGCCCCGCCAGACCATGGAAAAACGGAAGGGTTCCTTTCGGCTGGAACAGCTACGCCGCACTCGGCGGCACCCTGACCGTGGAGCACTGGAAGCAGGCCGGAGAATTTATGCATGAGTCGCTTCCCAATTACTGTGATGAGGATGGCGTTTCCTATGTCAATCTGGACGGGGCCTTCGGGCTTGACTATGACCGTATCCGGGAAATCATCGGGGAAATTCATGCACGGGGCCAGAAAGCGGGCTGGTATGCCGCTCCCTGCAACTGTCCCGCTGCACTGGCTGAGCTGCCCGTAAAGGGAACCGATCTGAAGGTAAAGGATCTGTTCCTGAAGGATTACGAAGGCAGGCCTCTTCCGCCCGCAGATAACACGGTTCCCTTTGATGTGACGCATCCGGTATGGGAGGCTTATGCCAGAAAGAACATTCGTGTTCTGACCGACCTCGGTGTGGATTATATCAAGATCGATTTTCTCTCCCATGGTTCAGTGGAGGGAGATCACTATATCAAAAATGTGACAGGACGCATGGCTCTGAATCGGGTCTACAGCCTTCTTCAGGAGGAAATCGATGCCTGCGGACGGGAAATTTTCATCAGCCTCTCCATCGCGCCGCTGTTCCCCTATTTCCTCGGCAACGCCAGAAGATGCTGCTGCGACTCCTTCGGCCATTATGACGATGTCCGCTATGTGCTGAACGCTCTGAATTTTGCGTGGTGGACAAACGGACGTATTTACAGGTATAATGATCCGGACCACATTCCGCTGTATCATTCCATCATCGACGGTCGGGGAACCACCACGGAAAACGAAGCAAGATCCCGTTATTATTCCGCGGCCATTTCGGGAACGGTTATGATGCTTTCGGACAACTATGGTCCTGAAGGCGATCCTCAGATCATAGAGGAATGCCAAAGAAGGGCTAAAACCTTTGCCAATGATGCGGCGGCAAACCGGATTGCCCGGATCGGAAAAGCTTTTGTTCCTGTAGAGCTTCGGGACGGCACAACTCCGTTTTATACCCTCTCTCACGAAGGGCGGTATTATGCGGCCATCTTCAACTTTTCGGAAGATACGGCCGAACTGTCCTTTGAGGCGGGAAAAGGCTCTCTTCCGGAGAAAGGCAGCTTTTTCGATATCCATGGCGGTGAAAAAACGCCCTATGACGGCAGGATCAGCGTGACGTTATCCGGCCGGGACGCCGTAATTCTGGAGGTAATCCCGGACTGACAGTCATCCAAAAAACCGGATTCTCCTCCCCAGAGGGAATCCGGTTTCTGCCGTCAGCCAGACAGCAGCAGGAAGGAGACTGATATGAAAAAATGGTTCTCCGCCCAGAAGCAGCAGACAAAAATTATGCTGTGGTATACGATTTTCGCTCTGCTTCCCATGATATTTATCACCTTATATACTTACTTTTTTACCCGCCAGCTCATGCTGGATAATCTGAACAAAAACCTGGACAGCCAGATCGAACAGATCGCATGGGATCTGGAAGATACCACCGGGGATTATTATACTATCTCAAACATGCTGTATATGGATGAAACCCTGTGGAGTTATCTGAAGGCCGACTATTCCGAAAGAGGCTACGAGGATCTGTACCTGTATGTGGATCAGCTCTTTTCCAATATCCGGATGCTTTATCCGGAAATCAGCGGCCTGTCTGTTCTCAGCACCAACGATACGCTTCCGCGCGATCACTATTACTTCTATGTCATGAGTCAGGAGGAACTGGAATCGGAAAACCGGGAATTGCAACAGGCGGGAAATGTTCTGCAGATGTACCGTATGGAGGACGGCAGCCTCTGCTTTATCCGTTTCATGAATCGCTATGAAACAGGAACAAACCGCAATTTCCTGCTGATCAGCATCGATCGCAGCGTCATTTCCCAGATTCTGAACGCCGGCGATGATACGTTCACAATTCTTCTCGTAGATGCGGACGGAACCATCCTGGTGTCCAATCGGGAAGAACTTACCGGACAATCCAGGGAAACGCTGGATCTCAGAAAGCAGGTGATCCGTGAACAGGAAACCTCCTGCTGCGGCCAGCTGATTCTGTATACGGATTCCCGGATTTTTGAATGGCCGATCCGCCGGACAGCGCTTCAGATTTTCCTCCTCTTTTCCGTTTCCTCCGGCCTCGCTTTCGCGGCCATCGCCAGATACAGCTGGCATTTTCAGCAAAATGTGGAAAAAGTTTTAAACGGCGCCACCCGGATCAGTTATGGCGACTTCTCCTGCAAAATTCCCAATGTGGGAACAGACGAAATCGGCATGATTGCCGAAGCCATAAATACGTTGGGAGAGCGGATCCAGACCACCATTGAGGAATCCTATGAAAAGGAACTGAAACGGCAGATTTCTGAAAGAAACCAGCTTCAGGAGCAGATCAATCCCCACTTTCTGTACAATGCTCTGTCCTCCATTTCCTCCATGGCGCTGAACAACAATGATCCGGAAACCAGCTAGGCCATTGTATACCTTGCCGATTTCTATCGAATTTCCCTCAATCAGGGAAAGCAGGAACTCACCATCAGGGAGGAGTTCCGGCTTCTGGAAAGCTATATGAAGATCCAGCAGGTACGGTTCGGAGACGGAATCGAACTGGAATACGATCTGGATGAAAGCCTGTTGGAGCATAAGGTCATGAAACTGACACTCCAGCCCATCGTGGAAAATTCCATCCATCACGGAAGGAGAGATGATTCCGACAGCTTCCACATTCTGATCCGCCTCTACCGTACGGAAGAACAAAGCGCGCTCCAAAAAACCGTCCTCGAGGTCATTGACGACGGAATCGGCATTCCACCGGAAAAAATGCTGGAACTGCAGGATTCCATGGACCAGTCCGTAGGCGGCTATGGACTGAAAAATGTCAATCTGAGGATTAAGCTTCAGTATGGCCAGGAATACGGGATCAGCATGGAAAGCGAAGAAGGCTTCGGTACCAAGGTCAGGATCGAACTTCCCTGACTTTGGTACTCCCACAGAATTTTTGGAGGTCCCCATGAAAAAACTGATAATGTCCGGCGTCTGTCTGATCTTCCTGTCCCTGCTCCTCGCTGCGGGCTGCGGTCAGAGAGAAGACCGGCAGGCGACCGGAAGCATCAATTCTTCCGGAGGCACGAATTCCTCCGCCGGCTCGGACGGGGAAGAATACGTACTCACCCTCTTTGATAAAAATTCCGACCGTCACTCCTTTGACGACCGGATCGCGCAGGAGATCATGAGGAGGACGGGAGTCCGTATCCAGGTGATCGATTCTACGGATGATGCTGCTGAAAAAGAAGAGCTGATGTATACCTATCAGGACTATCCCGACATGATCAAGGTGGATCTCGAATCCATTTCCAAATACCAGGATGCAGGATACCTGATCGACCTCTCCCCTTATCTTTCCCGGCTTCCGGCTGTGGAGGAAATGTACGGAGACATGCTGAACCGATACCGCACAGAAGACGGGGCTCTGTATTATCTCGGCAATTGGTACGGAGAGGATCTGGATGCGGTATCCGGCTTCCAGATCCGGTACGACTACCTGGTGGAACTGATTGGAAAGGAAAGGGCGGACAGCGACGAACCCTTCACCCAGGAAGAGTTTCTGCAGCTGCTCCGGGACTTCTCTGAAAAATATCCGGAAATCGATGGCCAGCCCTCGATCCCCTTCACCACCTGCCTTGATTACGACTATCTTGCCGCCGTACGGGGAATGTACGGAATGAAGACCTACCACGAAGAAAACGGACAGCTGCAGCATCTCGTAAAAGATCCCGAATATATAAAGATGCTTTCCTTTCTCAACCAGATGTACCGCGAGGGACTTCTGGATAAGGAATGGGTTCTGAACCGGCAGGAACTGTATCAGGAGAAGATCAGAAGCGGCAGGGTGTTCGCTACTGCCTGCGCCTATTGGGATATTTTCAACGAAAACTCTCTCCTTCGCGCCGAAGGCGGGAACAATGCTTACTATGCCTGCTACAAGGTGCTGGGCGAAGGAGTGGCTGCGTCCGAAACCACCTATGGAGGCCGGAATTCCATGGGCTGGGACGCCATCGCCGTAACAGATCACTGCCAGAATATGGATGCCGCCCTGAAAGTGATCAATTTTCTTGCCAGCGAAGAGGGACAGTATTTGATGCTCTGGGGAATCGAGGGCGAGGACTGGAGTTATGTGAACGGGGTGCGTACGCCGAGCGAAGAAAATCTGGAGCTTTTCACAAGAAGCGTTAGCCGGGCCATTGAGCAGACTTCCGTACGGCGCTGGATCTGGTTCATAAAAAATGGGAACGGAAGCGACGGTTCTCCCTACGATATGATGACCAAATACCAGCCCACGCTGGAAGCTCAGCTCGCCAACCGGCGCATGGAGGGAGACTACTGGGATACCTCCGCATATCTGGGACTGGATCCGGAAAGCGGGACTGAGGAATCCCTCATGTGGACCAGCATCAAAAACATTTACGATGAAGCCTTTCCCCGGATGGTGAACGCGGACAGTGAAGAAAGTATGCTCAAAATGTATGAAAAGCTGCTGCTGGATATGGAGGCGGAAGGACTGTCCCCGGTGGAAGCAATCTGGACACAGAATTATCAGAAACGGATGGAACAATGGGAGGAATAAGCATGCTGCGGATTTTACTGGTAGACGATGAACCCCTTGAACTGCAGGCGCTCCGGGACCATGTGGACTGGAAACGTCTCGGCATCGATCAGGTAGATACAGCCAAAAATGGCCGGATCGCATATGAAATGGTTTTGGATCAGGAGCCGGACATTGTCATTACGGATGTCCATATGCCGGTCATGGACGGTATTATGCTGGCCCGGAAGATCCGTGACCTGAATCAGAGGATCAAGGTGGTCTTTCTGTCCGGTTACGACGATTTCTCCTATGTGCAGTCCGCTCTGCAGATGGGGGCGGCAGACTACCTCCTGAAGCCCTTTACTGCGGCGGATATCGAAAATGTGATTCTGAAAGTGAAAGAAGCGCTGAACCGGGACATGCTCTTTACCCATTCTCTGGAAACTCTGGAGCAGCAGCTCCTGGAACGGCTTTGCCTGGAAGGGGATGCGCAGCAGCCTGTGCTTCTTGAGGAATTGGCCCGCACCAGAAAGCTTTCTTCCGGCGCAGATCAATATGGCATGATGATCTTTTTCAGCGTTTCCGGGAAGTCCCTGGTGGATCATCTTCTGAAATATGTGGCCGGTATCCATGCGGCCTGGATGGATGAAAACAGGCTCGGTATCATTCTGCGGGGATATGCGGATCCATACGACAACGGACTTAAGATCCAGGAACTGCTTGAAAAGCTGACCGGTTTTCCCTACAGCGGTGCATATCTGGCAGAACGCTCACTGAAGGATACACAGCTGCGTTCCTCCTGGCAGGCGCTTAAGGAAATGGAAGACGATGTCTATTACCTGCCTGCGGGATCCTTTGTAAAAGTTTCCATAGCGCCGGACGGAACGATTTCTTCTGACTTTTCATTTTACCCCCCACACGTTTTCACCGACCTGCCGGACAGCGTGCTGGAAGAAGCGCTCAGCCGGCTGGAACAGCTTTTTCCCTATGAGAACGAGACGGAAACGGAGGCGGAAATCGACCGGCTTCTGAAACGGCTGAGAGAAATGCGGCTTTCCCGGAGGTCGCTGGAAAACGCCATATGGCGGATGCTTCTGCTCCTGGAGCGCAGACTTTCCTCCGGCTCCGGAAGTCCTTACAGACCTGCGCTTTCTCTGACTCAACTGGAGGGATGCCGCTGCGTGGGAGAACTGAAGACGCTGCTGCTTGGCTCCTTCCGCCAGGTTCTGATCACCTATCAGGAAAATGCGGGCGGAAAAAATGCCTACGTGGTCCGCAGGGTGAAGGAATACGTCCAGCAGCACTATGGAGAACCAATGACAGTGGATGCCATCGCCGATGAAATTCACTTTTCCGTCAACTATGTCCGTTCCATCTTCAAGGAAGGGACTGGACAGACCATTCTTGAATATGTGACGGATTACCGCTTTGCCAGAGCCTGCGAACTTCTGAAGGATCCTACTCTGAAAGTCAGGGAAGTCGCAAACATGGTGGGTTACGAAAACATCTCCTACTTCGGCTCCGTCTTTACTAAACGCTATCATCTGACCCCGAACGAATACCGGAAAAAATTTCTTTAATGAAAACCCGACCCCGGCCGTTTTTCAGCGCAGGATTATAAATTGTGTATTTTGAATAAAAATAGTCTAAATTCATTCATATTTTGATATAAATTGTAAATATGGAATATTTATCTTCCGTTATTATTTATGTATTATTGTTTTATCAAAGAGGAATTGTGGCACTAATACACTAAAAGGAGGATCATGGTATATGAAAAAGAAACTTGCGTTACTGCTTGCCTCGGCGCTCGTAATCGGAACACTTGGCGCCTGTGGCAACTCCTCTTCCACCACATCTTCCGGCGGAGGAGATTCCACTCCCGCATCTGAAGTGGCAGAAGGCTCCGAAGATTCAGGGGAGGCTGCCGCCGTGGCCGTTTCCAATGAAGGAGAGTTTGCCGAGGACGGTACTCCGATCATCTCTTTCTTCGATAAGAACTCCGGGACCAGGACCTTTGACGATCCAGTTGCTCTGGAACTGATGAATCGTACGGGCGTCACCATCAATCTGATCAGCCCCACTGGAGATCCTGCAGAAAAGCTTTCCCTGATGCTGGCAGGTCAGGACTATCCCGACATCGTTTTGATGGACAGAGGTTCTGATATTGTAAATCAGTACATTGAAGCGGGGGCTCTGATCGATCTTTCCCAGTATTGGGATAAGCTTCCCAACGTTGTCGAGATGTACGGCGATACACTGAACAAGACCAGATATACCGACGGGGGAAACTATTACCTTTCTAACTGGTACGGCTACGATCCTGATCCCTCCAATGGCTTCATCATGAGATATGACATTATGATCGAGCTGGTGGGACAGGAAAGAGCAGACAGTGACGAACCCTTCACCTTCTCTGAAATGGTGGAAATTCTGAAGCAGTTCAAAGAAAAATATCCGGAAATGAACGGTCAGGAAAGCGTTGCCCTGACCATGGGAGAACCCAGTAACAACGACAGTCTGAACGGCGTTTTTTCCGGTATGTACGGCATGAAGACCTACTACGTGGACGAAAGCGGAAACCTGCATTACAAAGTAAGTCATCCTGACTATCTGAACGCTATCCATGACATGAACACCCTGTACAGAGAGGGTCTTCTGGACAGAGAATGGACCTCCAACAATCAGGAGCTTCGTAATCAGAAGCTCAGCCAGGGCAATGTATTCGGCTATCTTGGTTCATACTGGGATCCTGACGCCGCAAGTGCAGCACTGATGCAGACCAGCGGTAATGAAAACGCAGAGTATCTTGCCTATAAGGTTATTCCGGACGGTTCTGATCCGGATGCGACTACCCTGTGCGGCAGAAGTTCTCTTGGTTGGGATGCCATCGGTATCACCACCAACTGTAAGAATCTGGAAGCTGCTCTTGCCTTCATTGATTACTGCGCAAGCCAGGAAGGACAGGATCTTCTTCTTTGGGGTATTGAAGGACAGGATTGGGAATTTGTTGACGGCGTGCGTACCCCCATTGGCGACATCATGGAACGCTACACTGCAGATCCTACCAATACCGTAAACGATACCGGAATTACCAAATGGACCTGGTTCGTTAAGAACAGCAGACACGCAGACGACGATACCGCCAGCCGTATCTTCTGGAATGAAACGGATCGCTCTACAGATTTTGCCTACAAGAATCTCACAAATACTTATTGGGACACTGCGGAATTTGACGGACTCGTTCCTACCGGAAACAGCCCGGAAGCACTGAAGGCTCAGAAGGTGCAGGACATCATCAATCAAGCTTATCCTAATATGGTCAACGCAGCAACGGTCGAAGAATGCGATGCGGTTTATGAACAGATGATGAGCGATCTGGAAGCTGCAGGCATGGCAGACGTAGAGGCCGTCATGACAGAGACCTACAATGAGCGTATGGAACTGTGGAACGCCACAGAAGAATAATCTGTCTGACATCCGACCACATTCCTCACTGAACTGAATCAAACAGCACTTGGAAAGGCAGTTTGTCAAAACTGCCTTTCTTCAAAAGGAGGATCTTCTATGGCAAAAAAGACAGCGGTAAAGTCTTCTGGAAAATCCCTCAAAACAAGACTCTGGAACCAGCGCTACCTGTTTCTTTTGATGATTCCGGCCCTTGTATGGGTAATCCTGATCTGCTACGCTCCAATGACCGGCCTTTACATGGCATTTACCAATTACAGGCCAACCCAGAACGGATACTGGTCCGATCTGCTGAATGCCCCTTTTGTGGGATTCGAATGGTTCGAATACTTTTTTGAAAACGATTTTAAGATGATCATGCGCAACACACTGGCAACCAGCCTTCTTACGTTGCTGTTTTCCTTTCCCGCGCCGATCCTGATCGCAGTGTTTTTAAATGAAGTGAAAAATATGAAGGTGAAGAAGTTCGTACAGACCGCTTCCTACCTTCCTTACTTTATATCCTGGGTTATCGCTTCCAACATTTTTCTGACCTTCCTGTCCGGAAACGGCGTTGTCAACGATCTGCTGGTGGCTCTTCACATCATCGATGAGCCCATTCTTTTCTTCCAGAAAGGCGAGTATTTCTGGTGGATTATTGCTTTCGCCAACACCTGGAAAAATATGGGCTATAATGCCATCATCTACCTGGCGGCTATCTCCGGCGTGGACCAGGGGCTTTATGAGGCCGCCGAAGTGGACGGTGCCAACCGGGTTCAGAGAATCTGGCATATTACCCTTCCCGCCATCCGCGGCACGATCTGCATCATGCTGATCCTTGCAGTAGGCGGCATTCTGACCACCGGCTTTGAACAGCAGCTGTTGATGGGCAACAATGCGATTCTGAACTACTCCGATGTTCTGGATACCTACGCTTACCGTTACGGCCTGACCAAGGGCATGTATTCCTATGGTACCGCTGTCGGCATGTTCAAATCCGTTGTTTCCTTCGTCCTGGTGATGTGCGCCAATAAGATCACCGCGAAGCTGAACGACACAGCACTGTTCTAAAGGAAAGGAGGACAATTATGGCAAAGACGGCTGTAAAAACAAAAAAGAGACCGTTAAAACGGACTCCCAGCGAATGGGTGCTGGACATCTGTAAGGTAGTCTTTCTCTCCCTGGTTACGATTGTCACGGTTTATCCTTTCTGGAACATTTTCATCGTTTCCATCAATGACCCTACGGATGCAGTCCGCGGCGGCTTGTATTTCTGGCCCCGTGTATTCAGTGTTCTGAGTTATAAGGAAATTCTCGGAAGGTCCACCTTCACCCACTCCATCCTGGTAACGCTTGCAAGAACCATCATCGGAACGCCTCTGGCTCTGCTGTGTACCTCCATGGTGGCTTATTCCCTGTCCCGTAAGGAATTGATCGGACACAAGTTCTGGAATGTTCTGTTCGTATTCACCATGTACTTCGGCGGCGGCCAGGTTCCCTACTATATGGTTCTGAAAAATCTGGGCCTGCTGGATACTTTTTGGGTATTCATTTTCCCGCTGATCATGAGCGTATACAACATGATTCTGATCCGCTCCTATATCGAATCCATGCCGGATGAGTTGTTCGAGGCAGTGAAGATCGACGGCGGCAATGATCTGGTCGTCTACTGGAAAATCATCATCCCGCTGGCCAAACCCATCCTGATGACCGTGGCGCTTTTCGTTGCCATCAATCAGTGGAATTCCTGGTTTGACGCTTATCTGTATACCTCCAGCGAAAATCTGAAGCCCATGCAGTCCATCCTGGTGGAAATTCTGAACCAGTACAACACCGGTGCAACCACCTCCGCACAGATGTCCAATGCCAAATCCGGCATGACTATCACACCGGACTCTCTGCGTATGGCTGCAACCATGATTGCAACCATTCCGATTATCTGCGTATATCCTTTCATCCAGAAGTATTTTGTAAAGGGTATCATGCTGGGAGCAGTAAAGGGTTGATCTGTAAAAGACATGCTTCTCATCATATATCCGGGTTCGGGAATGCGCTGTCAGGCGCATTTCCCAAGCTTTATTCAGGAAGGGCCTGCGTCCTGCCGGACATTTTCGGCAGACTGCAGGCCCTCTTTTCCTTCTTTTCTTATATCTTTATATTCCGCAAAGATCCCTTACAACCTCTCCCGCCAGGATCAATCCTGCCGCTCCCGGCACGAACACCACGCTTCCCGGAATCGCACGGCGGTCCGGCGCAGGTGTATCTCCGCCGTCGGAAACCGTTGAAGCGCCGCCACACTCCGGCTTTCTGGCTTCCTCTCTGGAATAGACAACCTTGAGCCTGTCCACCCCTCTGGCCTTCAGTTCCCGGCGCATCACGCGCGCGAGCGGACAGACGCTGGTCTGATAAATGTCGGCAACCTCAAGCCGGGAAGCATCCAGCTTGTTGCCAGCTCCCATGCTGCTGATGACGGAGACACCGAACCGGCGCGCGCGCAGAATCAGCTCCAGCTTGGCCGTTACCGTATCCACTGCATCTACAACATAATCCAGACCGCTGAAATCAAATTCCTCCGCGTTCTCCGGCAGAAAAAAGCATTCCCTCGTTTCCACCTCCGCATCCGGATTGATGGACAGAATCCGTTCCTTCATAACCTGCGTTTTATACCGCCCCACCGTATCCAGCGTGGCGATGATCTGTCGGTTCAGGTTGGACAGAGCGACCCGGTCGCTGTCCACCAGCAGGAAATGGCCCACGCCGCTTCTCGCCAGCGCTTCCACCGTATATCCTCCCACGCCGCCGATTCCGAATACCGCCACGCGGGCTCTTTCCAGACGTTCCACGCCTTCCTCTCCCAGAAGAAGTGCTGTTCTTGCAAACTGTTCTTTCATTCAATCTCCTTCATCCCGGCTTTCTGCGATATTTCGCCGGGGTTGTACCCGTAACCTGTTTGAACTGCCGGTAAAAATGCACGGTTCCTGCATATCCGCACAGTCCCGCAACCTGCTCCATTGTCAGGTCCGTTGCCGTCAGAATATATTTGGTATAGTCCACCCGCATCCGGATCAGATCCTGCTGAAAAGGTACACCAAAGCAGTCCGTATACAGGTGCTGAAAATAGGACGGACTCACACCGATCTTTCCTGCACATTCCCTGATATCATGCTTCTGTGTGATGGTATTTTTCAGTTCCATCCTGAGCGCCTGCAGCTTCTCCCGGTACGGGTTCGGCATTTTTTCCTGCCCCCCGTCCTCACAGGATGCGGACAGATGATTAAACAGCACAGCAAACAGCGCATCCACATTCTGCTGCGCATATCTTTCCGGTGCGAAGGAGGTTTCCCACAGAATCTGCCGGATCAGCGCCGTACAACTTCCCGGATCCCGGACCGGGAAGGGCCGGTTGGCGATACGTCTCAGCTCCCGCACCCTGGAATCCTCCGGGCCCTCAAAATGAAGCCAGTCATCCTGGTACTCTCCCTCCGGATTGCCGTAAGAATAGGGCGTACCGGGCGCAAAGAGAACTGCATGCCCCGGCAGCACCGTATAGCTTTTTCCGTCGATTTCAAATTCGCCGCAGGACCGTATCAGAAGAAGCACATAGTTGGGAAGTCCCTCCGGCCGGGACATATGAAAGGCTCTGGGATGTGCCGCACTGCAGCCTCCCTGAATGGCTCGATACATTCGCTTATTCCTCCGCCGCTTCCATTTTCACAGCTTCCCGAAAACCCGTATCACTCATAAATGACAGGATTCGTTAGTTTTTTCATATTATAGGATATTATTTTTTTTCAGTCAATATTATACAAT
>UQVK01000026.1 GCA_900544445.1 uncultured Lachnospiraceae bacterium | reverse complement strand
ATCAGCATGGCCCGCAGGATGCTGGGCCTTTCATACTGCCGTTTTCCTGCGCCCAGACCAATTTTCTGAATGGTAAACCGTTCCGGCAACCGGTCGGAGGTACGGATGGCTGCAATGATCGCCGCGCCGGTGGGCGTGACCAGCTCTCCCTGAATCTCCGTGGGCTTCAGCATCAACCCATGGGCCTGGACGATATTTGCCACCGCCGGAACGGGAATCGGAATCAGGCCGTGCTGACACCGGACCATTCCGTTTCCCTCGCACAGGTACGGCACGATCACCTCCGTCACATCCAGCTCATCCAGGCAGACCGCCACAGTCACAATGTCCACGATGGAGTCCACCGCTCCCACCTCATGAAAATGCACCTCTTCCCGGCTGACGCCATGCGCCTTTGATTCCGCCTCCGCCAGAATTTCAAAAATCCGGACCGCCGTGGCCTTCGCCCGCTCCGTCATATCCGCCTGGCTGATGATCTCCAGGATCTCCTTCATCCCGCGGTGCTCATGAGGGTGCGTATGATCGTGGGTATGTCCATGATCGTGGTCATGCTCGTGATTGTGGTCGTGACTATGTTCGTGACCATGTTCATGATTGTGGCCATGCTCGTGATCGTGGCCATGTTCATGATTGTGGCCATGTTCGTGATCGTGGTCATGCTCGTGATCGTGGTCATGCTCGTGGCTGTGGACATGAGCGGCAATGGCCTCCGCCTGCACGTCCGTTCCGTGGGAATGCCCGCTTTCGGGCAGATGGCCGCCGAACAGATATTCCATGTCATGATCATGGTTTTCATGGGCGGCGTCCAGGCGCACATCGAAGTCACACACGTCCAGACCGGACTTCTTCACCCGGCTGACAGCGACGGAAAATCCATCCACCGGCAGGGAGCGAAGCGCCCGCTCCAGCGCCTCTCTTTCCGCTCCCAGATCCAGCAGCGCCGCCGCCGTCATATCTCCGCTGATGCCGGACATACATTCCAGATATAAACATTTTCCCATTATTCTTTTTCCTTTCCGTTTCTTTCCGCCAGACGATTGATCTGGGTTGCCATGTAGCCCGCGCCGTAGCCGTTGTCAATGTTGAGCACCGCGATGCCGTTGGCACAGGAGTTGATCATGGTGAGCAGGGCGGAGAGGCCGTTCATGCTGGCCCCATAGCCCACTGAGGTGGGAACCGCCAGCACGGGGTTGGCCACCAGGCCGCCCAGCACGCTGGCCAGCGCCCCTTCCATTCCGGCCACCGCCACCACGCAGTTGGCGCTCTGGATCTGCTCCAGCCTGGACATCAGCCGATGCAGGCCGCTCACTCCGACGTCGTAAATGCGCTCCACATGGCTTCCGAAGTATTCCGCCGTCTGCGCCGCCTCCTCCGCCACCGGAATATCCGCCGTTCCTGCCGTACAGACGGCGATCTTCCCGATATGTTCCTTTTCTTCCTTTTCAATTTTCAGAATCCGGGAGACCGGATCGTAGCTGACCTGGGGCAGCGCGCTCTTTACCAGCTCGTACTGCTGCTGCGACGCCCTGGTGCCGAACACCTCGCCTTCCTCCTCATAGAGCCTTTTGAAAATGGAAAGCAGATGCGCATCTGCCTTTCCGCTGCAGAACACCACCTCCGCAAAACCGGAGCGCAGCTTCCTGTGCGTATCCAGCTTGGCGTATTCCAGTTCCTCAAAGGGCTCCCGGCGGAAATACAGCTCCGCCTCATCCAGCGACATTTCTCCGTTTTTATATTTAACAAGCACTTCCCTTGCGTCCATTTTTACCTCTTTTCCAAAGCGTTTACACATCAAGTCTGATCTGTCTGGTGCAGACATGATCCAGAAGCTCCTGACTGTGGCTTGTGATCACCATTCCAATTTTTCTTTCTGCTGTCTCTTCCATCAAAAACCGCCAGATCTGGCCCTGGGTAATCAGATCCAGCATGGTGCTGATCTCGTCGCAGAGCAGATATTTCGTTCCCGGCCCCAGCGCCCTGGCGATGCAGAAGCGCTGTAGCTCTCCGCCGGAAAGCTCCTGGGGAAAACGGTTTTTCCATTCCGGCAGGATGCCCAGGCGGCGCTCCAGTTCCGGATTCTCCGGTCCGCCCTCCGCCAGCGTCTTTCCCAGCCGAAGTCTGGGATTCACCGCCTTTTCCGGGTGCTGCCAGATGAGCTGCACCGGGCAGTGTCCCCTCTTCGGAAGCGGCTGTCCGTCCACAAGCACACAGCCGGAGTCCGGAAAAAGATATCCGCCCAGAATTTTGAGAAGGGTGGTTTTTCCCGCTCCGCTCGGCGCCAGAATTCCCACCCGCTCTCCCGGCTTGACAGACAGCGTCACGTCCGCCAGGATTTTCCGGGGATCGGATTTCTTTTCATAGGAAAAGCTCAGATTCTTCGCATCCAGCATACGCCGTTTTCTCTCCTTTCTTCCTCTATGCGGCGGGTGCATCACACCCGAACGCATCGCACCAGGCCTCCCCGGACCTGGCGGAGAGGGATCTCCTTCCGGCACTCCTTGCCGAACCAGGAGCAGCGCTCCTGAAATACGCAGCCCTCCGGGAGATCCTTCACATAGGGCTGGTTTCCTTCGATGGGTGAAAAGCCGTTTGCCGGCATGGCTCGCCACAGGGCTTTGGTATAAGGATGGCGCAGCAGTTCCTCTTTTGCAAAATCAGCCGCTTCCGCCACCTCCACCGTGGTTCCCGCATAAAAGACGGCGATCCGGTCCGCTCCCCGAAGCGCCAGTTCAATATCGTGGGTGATCAGCAGCACGCCTTTCCCCTCATCCGCAAACTCCCGCAGCTCATCCATGGCCTGTCTGGCTAGCGACGCATCCATTCCCGGCGTGGGCTCGTCCGCGATGATCAGCTCCGGCTCGTCCATGAGCGCCGCCACAAGAAGAATCCGCCGGATCATGCCGCCGGAACACTCATGGGGATACAGCTCCTCCACAGCCTCCGAAAGCCCGTACCTGGCAAACAGGGTCCGCATCCGCTCCTTTGCCGCAACTGTCTTTCTTCCGGCCAGCACCTGTTTTCCGATTTTCATCAGCGGATCCAGCCATGCCACGCTCTGGGGCACCAGGGCGATGCCCGGCACGCCGTCGGATTCCCCTGTTTCTTTTCCTCTGTACCGGATGCTTCCTTCCTGAAAAGCGTTGGCCGGCAGCAGGCCGAGCACCGCATGGGCCAGAAGGCTTTTACCCGATCCGCTGGCCCCCACCACCGCCACGATCTCTCCCCTGTGAACCGTCACGTTCAATCCGGTGATCACCGGAAGAAAGGTCTGTCGGAAAGCCCGCCGCCCGCCTCCGCTTTCGTACTGCCGGAAACGGATGGAAAGATTCTCGATGGAAAGAAGCTCCTCTTTTTTCATTATATCTGTTTTTTCCATTTCACGCCACTCCTCGATACTGGTCACAAGGTGACCAGTATCGGGCGATTTGGCATTTAAAGTTCGCTTTGCGAAGCCAAATCGCCTGTTGAATCATATTGGCCCCCAACCACACAGCAAGTGCGTGGTTGGGGTGTAACTGTAACGCGTCCGCCACATCCGCCTCACTCCTGCGCGCTGGCAGGATCGAGCAGCTTTTTCAGAGCGCCTCCCGCCGCATAAAAAAGCATCACGGTCAGAACCAGCATCAGGCCGGGAAACAGGGCGAGCCACCAGTTTCCCGTGATCAGGTAGCGCATGCTTTCTGAAAGGATCACGCCGATGGCAGGTTCCTCGCTGGGCAGGCCGAAGCCCAGAAAGGTGATGCTCGCCTCATGCAGAACGGCATGGGGAAACATGAGCACCAGCCCCACCGCAAACTGGGGAAACAGATGGGGCAGCATGTGCCTGACCGCAATCCGCAGCCGTCCTGTTCCAAGCCTGACAGCGGTCTGGACGTACTCGCTCTCCTTTAGCTGCAGAACCTCTCCCCGGATCAGGCGGGCCAGGGAGGGCCAGTGGGTGAACGCCACGCCAATCACCACGCCGCGCATTCCCTTACCGCAGGCATAGGAAATCAGCAGGAGCAGCAGAATATGGGGAATCCCCATGAGCATATCAATGACAAAGCCGATACAGGCGTCCACCCATCTGCCCGCCACCGCAGCGGCCGTTCCCAGCACCAGAGCCAGGCAGGCGCTGATCCCTGCCGTCAGCAGGCCGATCCGCAGACTCAGGGAAAGTCCGGCCAGCGTCCTTTTCAGCATATCCCTTCCCATCCAGTCCGTGCCGAAGGGATACGCCAGGCAGGGCATCCGATCCTTCCGGGAAAAATCGGTCACAGAAGCCGCATCGTGGCAAAAGGCTCCGGCCACGCCGATTCCCGCCAGCAGAACTGCCGCTGTCAGAAAAAGAAGAAGCGTCCTTTTTCGACCGTTGATCCGTATCCTCTCCTTCATACCGAAGCCTTCTCCCTCCTTCCCCTGCGCATCCGCGGGTCCACCACGCCATACAGAAGATCCGCCAGAAAATTTCCGACAAAGACGATGGCCGCAGTCACCACGGTGATCCCCATAAGAAGGGGCACGTCGCTTCCAAGGCCTGCGGTCACCGCCGCCTGCCCCAGTCCCGGATAGGAAAAGACCTGTTCCACCAGAACGGAGCCCCCGATGATTTCGCTGACGGACGCAAACTGCAGGGTGATGACGGGAAGCAGGAGATTTCTCAGTCCATGCCTTCTGATCCGACGCCATTTTCTTTCTCCTCTGGCACGGGCAAACAGCATGTAGTCGCTCTCCATGACCTCTATCATTTTCTCCCTGGTGTGCAGGGCGATGTTGGACACGCCCGTGATACTTAAGGTGAGAGCGGGAAGCACCGCGTGATACAGCCGGTCCGCCAGAGTAACCTGATCCGCATCCATGCCGATAGGAACGCTCAGCGCCACCGGAAATAAGCCTAACTGTACGGCGAACACCAGAAGCAGCAGCAGCGCCAGCCAGAACACCGGCGTCCCTGCGATTACCAGGCAGTAGCCACGGATCAGCTTATCCGGCCACCTGCCGGCGTTCGCCCCTGCAACCACGCCCAAAGCAAAGCCCAGGAACCCGGAAAGGAGCCAGGAGACGGCGAGCAGAAGGAGCGAGTTTCCCAGCTTTTCTCCAATCACCTCCCATACCGGCCTTCGGTATAAAAGAGAGGTTCCCATATCCCCCCGCAGGGCGTCCGACAGCCATCCCAGATACCGTTTCAGAGGCGGTTCGTTTACGCCCCAGTATTCCTCCAGCTTTTCCCGCTGTTCTTCGCTCATGGTTCCCAGCACCGCCTGTCCCACATTGGCCTGGAGCGGATCGATGGGAGAAAGGCTCACCAGCGCGAAGGTGACGGCGCTGACCGCAAGAAGCAGCAGGAGCATTTTCATGAAATTTTTTAACAGAAAAAACGAAGTCCTTTTCAATTCGTCCTCCATTCCCATTGATCGTTACTGGTCAGGGTGTGACATATAACCATTGATCCACGTTATTGACCAGGGACCAGCCATGACCGTGTGGATGGATTTTCTGCTCTGCAATCTGCAGTCCATCCCTCACATAATACAGATGGTCCACGTTGCACAGCCACACCCAGGGGATGTCTCCTTCCTGAGTCACTCCCGTACTGCCGTCCCACTGCGCCTTCTGCCACAGCTCGTAGGATTCCTCCAGACTGTCCGCCGCAAGCGCTTCATCCATGTATGCGTCCACCGTTTCATTGGAATAGGGGGAATACCGGGCGCTGTCGCTTCCTTCCGCCGTATGGTAAATATTATACAGCTCCATGGGGGTATGGGCGCCCCAGCCCCACACCAGCGGCTGAGAAAGAGCGTTGGTATAGGCCACGTCCCAGCCCGCGCCCTCAATCGTCACCTCTATGCCAAGGCGGGCGCACTGATTGGCCAGATCCGCTGCAAGCGCCTGCCGCACCGAATCATCCGGCTGATACATCAGCGTAAAGGCAGCGCGCACCCCGTCCTTTTCCCGGATGCCGTCCTCACCTTCCTTCCAGCCCGCTTCCTCCAGAATGCGCACCGCCTCATCCGGATCGTATGCCACCTCGGAAGCCTCGTTGTACCAGGGCAGTTTGTCACAAACACTGTAGGCCGGCGTCCCGTAACCATTCAGCACGTTCTCTATCATTTCCTCCCGGTCGATCCCGATGTTGATGGCCCGGCGGATGGCGATGTCGCTGGTCACATCGTTTCCCACCGTCACGCCATTCTCGTCGTGGGCGGCCACAGTCGGCAGATTGATTCCCCGGTTGTCCACACTCTCCACCCGCATAAGGCCATAACCCTCCAGCGTCTGATCCGCATAGGAAGCGGCGGTGTGCGCCACGTCCACCTGCCCGGCCATGGCGGCCGCAAGCGCCGCGTCTTCTTCCATGAAAAGGACGGTGACCCGCTTCATTTTCACCTCTCCGCCGTAATAATCAGGATTGGCCTCCAGAATCACCTGCTGTCCCCTGTCCCACTGCCGCAGAATGTAACGGCCGGAGCCAATGGGATTGCTTCCATAATTTTCATCATAGGCGTGCTCCGGCACGATTCCTACAATCGCCATGGTATAAGGCCAGATGGAAAAAGGCCGGTTCATATGAAATTCCACCGTGACCTCATCCACCGCCACCGCGCTCTCCAGCATGGTAAAATCATTCACGCTGCTGTTTTCGGCACAGAGGTTATAGGTAAAGGCCACATCCGAAGCGGTCAGCTTCTCTCCGTCCGTAAAATAGACGTCATCCCGGATGGTCACTGTCCACAGCAGACCGTCCTCCGACACCGAGTAATCCACAGCCAGATCCATCCCGATCTCCAGATCCGCCGTAGTGGTGGTCAGCGTACTCTGAATCAGCGGCTCATGCACATGCTCTCCCGCTCCCCAGCCGTAAACCGGATCAAAACCCGCCTCCGGCTCCGAGGTCGTCGGCATGGTCACGATGACCGAAGTTTCCTCTGCCTTCTGCTGTGCGGCCGCCTCCTGGGAACCCGCCGCTTCCGATGCTGTCTGTTCCGTGTCCGTTCTTTGACATCCGCCGAGAATGGCGGATGCCAGAAGCAGAACCGCGCAGAGCGCCGCTGTCATGCTTTTTCTTTTCATTCTTTCCTCCATTAAAAAACTCGCGCATTAACGTCAAAAAAACGCCATGAAGCTCTTCTCCCCTGAGGGGATTCTGATGCCTTCATGGCGTCTGTATCACGTAAAATATTCTTTTTTTCTGAAAAGCTTATGCCCCTTCTGCTGCAGCTTTATCCGCACCTGATTTTCCTTCTGGAAAATATCTGAAATATTCTTGGAATATTCCGCTTATTGGCAATGCTGCATTGCCGGAGCCGGGTATTATTTTAACACCTGCCCCCCGCTTCCAGTCAATACCTTTTTTGCCTTTCCCCATTCATTTCACAAAATTCTCATTTTTTCTGATTCTGACTGCCATATACTGCCTTCCGGGCAGTTCCACCCGGAAATGCCCCAAAAAGGTTCCTCTTTTCTCCACCGTCATATTCCAGGTGTCGATCACCTCCACCTCAAAGAGCGTATCCTCATCAAAATAAAAATCCCGGAAGGAAGGCCGCATAAAGCTGTAATAGAACAGATAATAGCTGCACAGAGCATTTCCCGCCTCCGTCTGCGGCACACAGCAGACCTCGTCCCATTCCCGGCGCCGGGGCGCCAGGCCGCAGCCGGGCGTTTCCTCCAGAATGGCGCGCAGAAACCGGACGCGCTTCCAGCTCTCCCCATGAAGCTGCCCTCCATGGGACCACCAGAGAACCTCATCCGGAGACAGATACGTCTCCCCATGCTGCGGATAGCCGCCCCGGCAGGCCGCCTCCCAAAAACGGCGCACCATCTCTTCTCCGGTGATATTTCCCCAGCCGTACTGAATATTTCCCTCATAGGAGATCTCGTCCAGCACCACCGGCTTACGGTAGCGTTCCCTCCATTCGTCCGTAAGCTCTGCCGTTCGATACAGCTCCTGCCTCTGGATGCTGCAGTGGGTTACCCAGGGTCTGGCATAATCATAAAACGGCCCACAGTTATGGATGGAACGCAGATGGCGGTAAGGATCCTTTTCGCACAGGATTTTCGCATAACGTTCCCAGTCCTCCAGCGTCTTTTTCTTCATCAGATCATATTCATTGGCCAGTGACCACCAGACATTATGAAAAGCGGAAAAACGGGCGGTCACATAGTTCCAGTACAGATCGTCCTGCTCCTTCGTCATACTGGAAAAGCCCCACCGGTCATACGGATGCATCACGATGAGGTCCGCTTCGATTCCAAGCTTTTCGAGAGCGGCTATACACTTTTCCATATGCTGAAAATGCGCCGGATTGAACCGGGTGAAATCCCAGTGATTCCCCTCCGTCTTTCCCGTGTATTCCCAGAAATTCTCCTTCGTGAGCACACCGCTGTCCATGGGCGTCCCCTCATAGGGATAGGAACGGGGCTCCTTCAGATTATAGTCATAATGTTTGGGAAAAATGCAGAAGCGGATCTTGTTAAACCCGGCCTCCTTCAGGCTGATCAGCGTTTCCTCAATCCGAGCGTCGTCCTGAAGCTCCCACACATAACAGGTGGTTCCCACCGGGTAGTATGGCGTTCCATCCTCATAGGCAAAATGCCAAGTGTTCGCCACACGGACAGGCCCGTGATTTCCCGCTTCGGCAGGAAGCACCTGAAAGCTTCCCTTCTTCACTTCCTCCAGGAAATCCGCCCGGATCTCAAACTGGTATTCTCCTTCAAAAGAGGGCATGAAACGAACCAGGTAACGTCCCTCACCGTCGTAGAAGCCCTCCGCTTCCACTGTTTCGCTTTTTCCCCTGAAACATCCGCGAATCCAATGGTCCGTAAACGGATTTTCCTCCTGCGGACCGTTTACGGTCACCTCCTGAATGCCCCATTTGGGGATCTGCGGAGTAAAATAACATCTTTCGGAAGTTATTTCGGAAAAGTTTTCAGATATATTTTCCATAATTACTGTTCCTCCCTCTCCTGCTTCTCTGCCATTATCAAATAGGCTCTTATGGGAAGATTTTATCAGACAGAAAGGACAAGGGCAATATACACAGAAAAAGTCTCTTCATTCATTCTATCACCTCAGCCTGTATTCCCTGTACAGCCTCCCTCGATATTCCCTGTCTCCGATTGCACGTTTCAGATCCTCCAGCCGCGCATCCCGAAGCAGTCTTTCCGAAAGGGCCGCAAACCGCTCTTCCCCTCGTTTTTCTCCTCGCTTTTCTCCACGTTTTTCTCCACGCTTTTCCCCTCGTTTTTCTCCGCGTCTTTCCCCTCTCGCTTCTGCCTCCTTCTGTCCCAGCTTTCTTCCTTCAGCCACTCCGCTCTCATAAATATCATCCAACGCTTTAAACATATCGCACGATTCCTCCTTTTTATTTAATCCCTTCAACAGTTTCGTCCCCTTTGCCGCCGCAGACAGAAACAATGCTCCCGCTGCGCTCAGATGGCTGAACACTTCCCTGTTTTCTTCCACATATCGTTTCAGGCCGTCTCCTTCCTTCTGATGCTGCAGGAAGCCGATCACCTGCTTTAGCTCCGTATGCAGAAGGCTGATGTCGATATCCCTCTGAACAGAAAGCACATGAATCGGATAATCCGGTACAAAGGGTCTAAGTATCTCACTTTTCTCTGTAAACTTCAGCATATCATGCAGGCTTCTCGGCTTTTCCCATTCCTCTTCGCCGAAATACAGAACCAGCGTAATCACCGGCGTAATACGATCCTCTTTTGCGAACGCCGGGAGTCCTGTTTTTATTCCAAACCGTTTTCTGTTCTCCTCTTCTATCAGTCTGACCTGCCTGCGGTAATCTGCCGCATCAAATTCCATGACACGGAGCGGTTCGCTGTAATCAATCTCCGTCTGGTTTTCCAGAGCCAGCAAAAGGAGCTCCACCTCACCTTCATAGAGCATGTGAACCATATCTCGTATATGCTTGTACTGTGCCGCATATTCCGGTACCGCCTGTACCGGGCTCTGCTTCTGCAGGAGATTCGGGCGAATCACCTGTTTCCCCTGATACAGCCAGGCACTCCATTCCCTGTTCCTGGACAGACAGAAATCAGAATTGATAAAAGATAAGATTTCAGAAAAATAAGGGTTTTCACAAAACGAACCGTTTGAATCGCAGCATTCAGATATGCCGAAAATGAATTGATATAAAAGATAAAATTATGATAACATAGGACTAAAGAAAAAACAACCGGAAGCTGAAAATGAGAAGGGATGGGAATTTATGGCACAGTCAAAAAGTTACTATCAGGCGTATGACGACAGATATCGACAGATTCATGAGCAGTCTCTTCACTGGTTCTCTGAAGCACCGTCTCCCATTGTTCTGGAAATCATGAACAAATATCAGGTCTCAAAAGCCTCCGCAATTCTTGAAATTGGCTGCGGAGAGGGCCGGGATGCGGCATATCTGCTTCAGAATGGCTATCCGGTTCTTGCCACGGATGTTTCGACTGAAGCGGTCAAATACTGCCGGAAACAATTTCCGGAATATGCGGATTCTTTTCAGGTTCTGGACTGTCTGACCGAAAGGCTTTCCGGAACATATGATTTTATCTATGCCGTTTCCGTTCTCCACATGCTGGTCGAAGAGAAAGACAGAGCCCGCTTTTACCGCTTTCTTTATGAGCAGCTGCAGGATGAAGGAATTGCCCTGATCTGCACCATGGGAAACGGAACGGAGGAATGGCGTACGGATGCTTCCCAGGCTTTTCACCTGGAGAAAAGGGTGCACCGCCGGTCCGGCAGAGAGGTCTGCGTTGCGGCAACCTCCTGCCGAACGGTCAGCTTTGAAACCCTGAAAGCAGAGATACAAGCCGGATCTCTGCTCCTCCTGGAAAGCGGAATGACTTCCATCATTCCGGATTTTCCCACCATCATGTACGCCGTTGTAAAACGCGCTCCGGCCTGACAGGAGGCTGCCAGAACCCGGTGCCGTCCGTTTTTTCTTTTATCCTTTATGCCTCATCATGCAGCGTGCGTCCATTGGACGCGATCACATCCCGGTACCACCAGAAGCTCTTCTTGCGGTAACGATTCAGGGTGCCGCTGCCGTCCTCATTGCGGTCCACATAGATGAAACCGTAACGCTTTTTCAGCTGGGCAGTGGATGCGCTGACCACATCGATGCAGCCCCAAGCCGCATAGCCCATCACGTCCACACCCTCGTCAAGGGCTTTTTCCACCTCCAGCAGATGATCGCGCAGGTAGGCGATACGATAATCGTCCTGCACGGTCATGCCGCCTTCTCCATCCGGAATCAGGGTGTCGGAAGCACCAAGGCCGTTTTCCGCGATAAACAGCGGTTTCTGGTAACGGTCATAGAAATAGTTCAGGGTATAGCGCAGGCCGGCCGGATCGATCTGCCAGCCCCACTCGCTCTCCTTCAGATAGGGATTCTTCACGCCGCTGGTCAGGTTGCCCGCGCCCTTTGCGTACTGGGAGCAGTCCGCCGCCGTACACTTGCTCATGTAATAGCTGAAGGACACATAGTCCACCGTATTTTTCAGAAGCTCCTCATCGCCCGGCTCCATTTTCACATGGATGCCCTTCTGCTCCCATTTTTTCTTAATATAGGAGGGATAATAGCCCCTGGCCTGTACGTCGGAAAAGAACATCACGTTCCGGTCCGCCTCCATCATGGCGATCATGTCTTCCGGCTTCGGCGTCATGGGATAGCTCAGCGCGCCCAGCACCATGCAGCCCATCTTCGCGCCCGGAATCATCTCATGCAGAAGCTTCGTTGCCAGGGCGCTCGCCACGAATTCATGGTGGGCCGCCTGATAGCGGTCTTCCTCCGTCAGCTGGTCCTTTGGCGTCCAGATGCCCGCGCCCATCAGCGGAAAATGCCACAGAGCGTTGATTTCATTAAAGGTCATCCAGTATCTGACCTTATCTTTGTAGCGTTCAAACACCACGCGGCAGTAGCGCTCAAAAAAGGTGATCATGCGCCGGTCGCGCCAGCCGTCGTATGTCTTCGCCAGATGCAGGGGCGTCTCATAATGGGAAAGCGTCACCATCGGTTCGATGCCGTAACGCCTGCAGGCATCGAAAACCCGGTCATAGAAGGCCAGCCCCTTTTCATTGGGCTTCTCCTCATCTCCATTGGGAAAAATCCGGCTCCAAGCGATGGACATGCGGAACACCTTGAAGCCCATTTCCGCGAGCAGACGGATATCCTCCTCATAGCGATGGTAAAAATCAATTCCCACAAGCTTCAGATTTTCCGGGACGGGGCCGTCCGATACCGGCCCCATCACGCCTTTCGGCATCACATCCTGAATGGACAGGCCCTTGCCGTCCTCCAGATATGCGCCTTCACACTGGTTCGCCGCTACCGCGCCGCCCCACAGAAAATTTTCAGGAAAACTCATACATCCTCTTTTCCTGCCGCCTTCAGGCGGCATATATTCCAGCGGAGGGACCGGGCTGCAGACAGCCCGGTCCTGCGTTCCTTATGCCTTATGAGTCAAAACTGTGATCAGACCGGCTCCCG
This sequence comes from uncultured Lachnospiraceae bacterium, assembly GCA_900544445.1. Taxonomy (GTDB): domain Bacteria; phylum Bacillota; class Clostridia; order Lachnospirales; family Lachnospiraceae; genus Eisenbergiella; species Eisenbergiella intestinigallinarum. The sequence continues at coordinate 25,656 of UQVK01000026.1, read as the reverse complement.
CCTGTCCGTCCTTCTTTGCAACCACATCCAGATAATCAGCCGAGTTGCTTACCAGCACGGGAGTCGTGATGTCATAGCCCGCGCTCTTGATTCCTTCCGGATCGAAGGTGATCAGCAGATCTCCCTTCTTCACTTCGTCGTCCTGCTTCACGTGTACCTGGAAATATTTTCCTTTCAGTTCCACCGTATCCAGACCGATGTGGATCAGAAGCTCCACGCCGTCCTTCGTCTGCATGCCCAGCGCATGTCCTGTGTCGAATACGGACATGATGGTGCCATCCTCAGGGGCGCGCACCTCTCCCTTTACCGGAACAACCGCTGCTCCCTTTCCTACGATTTCATTGGAAAAAACATCATCCTTCACTTCGCTTAACGGAATCACCTTTCCCTCGATGGGAGAGTCAATCACGATATTGGCTGCAGGAGAAGCTGCCTTCCGCGCTGCATTTTCCTCAGCTGCGGGAAGCTCCGCCGCCGTATCCTCCGTCTCCTCCTTGGGATCATCAAAGCCCAGGATCAGGGTGGCAATGGCGGTCGCCACGATGGAAATGAGAATTGTAATCACCGCGTTGATCACGTTGCCGAAACCGTCGCCGCCGATATATACCGGAAGGGCGAAAATACCGGCTGTGGTGGAGGAGAAGGTGTGAATTCCGGTAATACCTGCATACAGACCCGCGATACCGCCGCCGATGATCGTAGCGTACAGGGGCCTTTTCAGCCGAAGCGTAACACCGTAAAGGGCGGGCTCCGTAATTCCCATCAGACCGGTCACGCCAGCGGAAAGGGCAACCTGCTTCAGCTCCTTATTCTTCGTACGGAAGCCAACCACAAGGGCAGCGGTTCCCTGCGCGATGTTGGAAGCCAGCATACCGGGCCCAAGAATGGTGCCGTAGCCCAGAGTCGCGTACTGAATCGTCTGAATCGGCGCGAAGCAGTAGTGCATACCCGTCATGACGAAGAACGGGCAGAACGCACCCATCAGGAACGGAATTACCCATCCCGCATAATCATTCAGCCAGTTGAAGCCGATGGCGATCACCTGACCCACCAGATTTCCGAGAGGGCCGGCAATGGTGATTCCCAGAATGCCCGTCACGATGATGGTGATCATGGGCGCCAGGAAAATCTTGACCGCCTTGGGAGAATACTTGTTGGCAAATTTCTCAATATAGGACTGTACCCACACGATCAGCAGAATCGGAACCACACTGCTGCTGTAGGAAACCATGGTCACCGGGATGAAGCCGAACAGATGCACAGGATCTCCGGTATTCAGGCCGGTGAAGCTGGGATGCAGCAGAACGCCTGCCAGCACCGCCGCTATGTAAGGGCTGCACTTGAACCGCTTCGCTGCGGAAACCGCCAGAATGAACGGCAAGAAGTAGAACAGCGCGTCGCCGAACGCATTGAAAATCTGGTAGGTCTGAGATCCGGAATCCACCAGATGCAGCGCCACCAGAAGCGCCAGCAGCGCCTTGATCATACCGGAGCCTGCCAGAGCGGGGATCACCGGCTGGAAAATAGCGGTCAGCGTGCCGAAGAACATCGACACAATTCCCTTTTTCTCTTCCTTGTCATTATCCGCCGGAGCCATGTTGTCTCCAAAATTTCCAAGCTTCTTGATCTCGTCGCAGACATTTCCCACATCCGTTCCGATTACCACCTGGAACTGGCCGTTCTTGGTCACAACGCCCTGAACGCCCTTTACCTTTTTAATGCCTTCCACGTCCGCCTTTTTCGGATCATTCAGACTGAAACGCAGACGGGTCATACAATTTGTAACGCCTGACACATTCTTTTCACCGCCGACGAGTTTTAAAATCTCGGCAGCCATTTTCTTATAATCCATACTTCCACCTCTTCTTAGCACTTCATTTTTGAAATCTATCTCCGCCTCCCGGCGCAGCCGCTGATTGCGGTTCGCAGCGCTGCGAAAGAAGCCACCTTTCCGCGCCGCTGTTGAAGGAAGCCTGCCGCCTCTGCAGTAAGCTGCCGGCCTCCCGATTTCCGCTTTTAACAATTTTTTTAAGCCTTATTCCTTATCATCGTTCGCCGCCGTGATCCTCCGGATATACACGGCAAGGTAGACCAGCTCTTCCTCCGGAACCGCAATCTGGTAATCGTTCCACACCAGCTTCGCGATTTTCTCCGCACAGGCGTAGCTGTCCGCATACTGGGTCCGGATCAGGCTGGACAGCTCCCCGTCGTCCCCGTCCAGCATCTTGTCCTGAAACAGCCTCTGGGCAAAAAATTTCAGGTGCGTTACAAACCGGACAAAATGCAGCGATTCCTCGTTGAAATTTATATGGTACTGATAGCGCACCACGCTGATGATCTTGTGCACCAGCTCAGTCATGCGCACCGCGTCGTTTGTATTTTCATAATCAAACTCGGCGTTTACGATGTGCATGGCGATGGAACCGGCTTCGTCCTCCGGCAGCTTTTCCCCGGTCTTTTCTTCGATCAGGGACAGACCGTAAAGCGCCGTTTCGTATTCCTTCGGATAAAAATTCCGAATCTCCCAGAGAAGCACGTTCTTGAAATTCATTCCCTGCTTCATCCGGGATACGGCAAAAGAAAGATGATCGATGAGATTCAGATAGATGGTTTCATTCAGTTCCTTTCCGAGCGCTTCCTCCGCCTTCTTCACGATGGCGTCCGTGATCTCCATATAGATCTCGGGCGTCTGTGCCAGCAGGGCATACAGCTTTCCGGAAATATTTTTTGATTTCAGGAAAAATTCCTTCTCCACCCTGGACGCGTCCACCTCGTCTCCCGGTTTCGCGCGAAAGCCGATCCCGCGTCCGGTCAGGATTCTTTCCTGATTGCGCTCGTTTCGGGCGCTGACCACATTGTTGTTGATTACACTCTTCACCGTCCACCGGCTCATATCTCAATCCCTCTTCAAAAACAGCAATAAAAAAAGACCCCTATTACACGCATTCCACCGGACATACCGCTTCCTGCCGCATGTAATATCAGGTCTTGCCTGCCATACAGTAACAAACCTGAAGGAGTCATTCGTTTATTTCTGTGAGAACCATACCATATATGACGAAACCTGTCAAGCTTTCCGGTTCAATTTTGTCTATTTACGTCAAAACAGAATAGGGATTTTTGTGCATATTTCCTTTTCCTTCCCATTTTAGAAAAGGCCGGAAAACGCACGGCAATTCCACTCATCTCATCGCCGCTCTTACCGCTTCCACAAACCTGCGTACATCCTCCGGCGGATTCTGCGCATACAGAAGACCATAGGGAATCCTGTAATCCCACTCCACAGGAATCGTTATCAGCCCCGGATGCACGTCCTTCCAGCACTCCAGCGTAAGCAGCACATTTCCCGTTTCCGCACAACGGTTGAAAACAGAAATATCATAGAAGCGGGGTGTATCCTCAATCCGAATCTGCGGATGCTCCCGCTGCAGATTCGCCCGCAGTCTGTCGTTCACCTCGGAATCCCCGGTCTGTACCATCATCAGCGTCTGCCCATACAGATCCGTTATCTTCAGCTTTTTCTTCCCGGCCAGCGGATGCTCCCTGGAAACGGCGCACATCTTCCGGTAGCTGCCCAGTGGAAGCATGCTGCACTTGTCCAGCCAGCTTCTGGAGTCGCAGACCGCCACCAGAAAATCAAATTTTTCGCCAAGCCCTTCGATCTCCGAAAGGATCCCCTCATGGTCATCCTCAAAAGGTACGAGATGCAGCCGATATCCCGGGAAATCCCTGTTTACCCGATACCAGAGATCCATAAAGGGTTTTGCCGGATTCAACAGAGAGGTACCCACACAAAAGGTGGTATCATAGGTCTTCATGGCCTGCTTCGCATTCTCAATGGATTTTTGGGAAAAATCAAAGAGGAACCTGGCGTCCCTGTAGATCACTTCTCCTGCCGGTGTCAGACGAATGCCGTGGGAAGACCGCTCGATCAGCTTCAGATCCAGATGTGCCTCCAGCGCGTTCATCTGCTTCATGACGGCAGTCGGGGAGATATAGAGCTTCGATGCCGCTCTGGTAAAGCTTCCGCAATCCGCTACACAGACAAAAATGGCAAGCTGACTGTTATACATGTCTTTCCTCCTGTTACGCCGCCTGCGGCGTAAGCTGTCTCCGTTTCCCGCTAAAAAATTCTGGCATTAACCTAAAGTTAATACCAGAATAACATTCCTGCGGGGTTCCGTCAAGCTTACGCATCTTCGGACGGCAATAATCAGCCTTTCACGTCTTTCCTGCTTTCCACGGCATGGACCAGCAGACAGATCAGAATCACGGCCGCCATATCAGGCAATGTATTACCTACCGGAATATCCACGGTCATCAGAAAACGGTAAAGCAGAAAACCGGCGAGCCAGATCACCAGATTTTTCACCTCGAAATCCTTCTTTTTCTCCTCCTTTTTCAGGAGGAAAATATCCGCGATCTGCACCGCGATCATCGGCGCGAAAACAGAGCCGATCAGATAGAGGAAATCCGTAATATCGTCCATGGGAAACAGAATGGCCGCAAAAGTTCCGATCACAGTCACTGCAATTCCCACCTGTTTTCCCTTCCATTTCGGGAAAATGGATTCAAAGGACACACCGGCGGAATAGGCATCCAGGAATGTGGTCGTCACCGTGGAAAAGATGATGATCAGAAGCCCTGCGATTCCCAGGCCTGCCTTCACCATGATCGCGGCGATGTCCGTTTCTCCCGTAAAAATCGCAGCTCCCATTCCGATGATATACATCCAGCAGCTCACCAGACCGTAAACAATCACGCTGACCGCCGTGGCCTTCACCGGCTTTTCGGCCTCCCGGGTATAATCGCTGATCACGGGCAGCCAGGAAAGGGGCATTGCAACGGACAGTTCCACAGCCGCGCCGAATGTCATGACTTCACCCGCAGCCGTCTGTCCTGCTCCCTGCCCGAAGATCACAGCACACAGGACTATCGTGAGAAGAAAAAGCGCTGCCATTGCCGCCGTGTTAAGCTTCCCCAGATTGGTAACGCCCACGGCAATCCAGAGAAGGATCAACGCTCCGATTACGACGCACCAGATCCAGGCGCCCACGGCCGCCGTTCCGTTTGCAGCCAGAGCGCCGTCATAGATCATGATTCCCGTCCATCCCACCAGCTGCAGCACATTGAGCGCCGAGAACAGAAGTCCTCCCTTCTGTCCGAAACTCATCTTCACCGTCTCCATGGCGCTTTTCCTGGTCCGCGCTCCAATCAACCCGGCCGCAAACATCATGGCACAGCCGATGAGATGTCCCAGCAGAACCGCTGCGATTCCATTGATCAGACCGAGTGGAGCCAGATAGGTTCCCGTCAGAATCTCCGCTATGGAAACACCCGCGCCAAACCAGATCAGGCCATTCTCAAAAACGGATGTTTTTCTGTTCTCACTCATCGCTCCGGTCCCTCCCCATAACTGCTTCTGATATCAAAAGCATGATTCATGGGACCGCTGCCCTTTCCAAGATCCAGCATGGCAGCCAGAGCTCCGGAAAGATAGCTCTTCGCCCGCTCCACAGCCTCCTCCAGACAGAAGCCCTTCGCCAGGTTGGCCGCAATGGCGCTGGACAGGGTACAGCCGGTTCCATGCGTGTTGGGATTGTCGATCCTTTTACCATAAAACCAGCGAATTTTTCCATCCCGGTACAGCAGATCATTGGCATCGTTATGCTGATGGCCGCCCTTCACCAGCACGGCACAGCGGCATGCTTCTCCAATCAGGGCCGCCGCACGCTCCATATCCTCCGGTGTCTTTACCTCCATTCCGGAAAGAACCTCTGTCTCCGGAATATTCGGCGTCAGCACGTCCGCCATGGGAAGCAGTCTTTTTTTCAAAACCTCCACCGCATCCTGGCTGATCAGGCGCGCACCGCTGGTCGCAACCATCACCGGATCCACCACGATATTTTCCGCCCCGTATTCCTTAAGCTTATCCGCAATCGCTTCGATCAGCCCCGGCGAGGATACCATGCCGATCTTCACCGCATCCGGACGGATGTCCGTAAATACACAGTCAAGCTGTTCCTTTAAAAATTCAGGAGATACCTCCATAATTCCCGTTACGCCGGTTGTATTCTGCGCAGTCAGAGCCGTCACCGCACTCATGGCGAAAACGCCATTTACGGTCATGGTCTTGATATCTGCCTGAATTCCGGCGCCTCCGCTGGAATCGCTTCCAGCGATTGTTAATGCTGTTTTCATCTGCAATTTCTCCTTTGTCTTTTGCTTTTACAGAATCCTGCACTAATTTTGTTAAGCGACAGAAGGTGGTGCCCCCGATCCGCCGCTGAGGAATGCGGCCGTTGTCATACGGCCTCCCCGCTATACTTTCCTGCCCTGCTGCTCCTGCGCTCCGACGATCCTTTCTGCAAGTTTTTTCATCCGTGCCGCAGCTGCCTCTACGTCTTCCTCCGCAAAAATGGCGCTGATCACTGCGATTCCGCTGATCCCGCTTCCCGCCAGTTCCAGCGCATTTTTTTCGGCAATGCCGCCGATTGCTACGGCCGGAATGGGAACGGCGCTGCAGATCCGGCGCAGCGTTTCATGCTCGATCTGCCTTGCATCTGCCTTGGAACCGGTATGAAAAACCGCTCCCACGCCAAGATAGTCCGCCCCGTCCTTCCAGGCCTGTACTGCCTGTTCCACCGTTCTTGCAGAAACGCCGATGATTTTTTCCGGTCCAAGCCTCCTTCTTGCCTCTTTTGCCTCCATGTCCTGCTGTCCCACATGGACGCCGTCCGCATCCAGCCGGATGGCAAGATCCACATCGTCGTTGATGATGAGCGGAACCCGGTACGCCGCGCAGAGCGCCCGGATCTCTTCTGCCTCCTTTATCAGCGCCTCTCCCCTCAATTCCTTTTCCCGCAGCTGAATACAGGTGGCGCCGCCCTTCAGCGCGCTTTCCACCCGTTTGGGAAGCGGCCTGTCCGCATCTTTTCCGGAATCCGTTACCGCGTATAACAGCAGATGTTTTCTGTTAAAACTCATTTTTTATAGTCCTCCTCACAGAAGCTCCATCCTTCCTCCCTGTTCCAGTTCCTCTCCGCTCATCAGGTAAATGGCGTCAATGATACGGTTCCGGTAGGCCGCATTTCCCTCATCTTCCCGCATCCGGCTCCATGCCAGCTCTCCCGCCAGCCCCATGGCGCAGACCGCGGAAACGGCCGCCTCCAGCGGATGCTCCGGATTGGCGGCAAGATAGGCGCACATCATTCCGGAAAGCTGGCAGCCCGTTCCTGTCACCCGGCTCATTTCCGGTCTTCCATTTCGAACCAGGAAACAGCGCTTTTTATCCGCTATCAGGTCCATTGCCCCGGTCATGACGACCACGCAGCCCGTCTGTTCCGAAAACGCTTTCAAAAAAGCCGCGTCCCTTTCCAACCCGTTTCCGGTCACTGCATCCGCCTCGTCCGCATCCACACCCCCCGCCGTTCGCCGGCCTTCGGCCAGCGCGCGGACCTCGGAAGCATTTCCCCGTATGGCGGTAAAACGGATCTCCCGCAGCAGCATCAGTGCCGTTTCCCTGCGAAAGTCGCTGACGCCCACACCCACCGGATCCAGAAGCACGGGATGCCCCAGCTCATTCGCCCTTTTTCCGGCCCGAAGCATTCCTTCCACTCCCGTTTTATGAAGCTGCCCCAGATTGATATTCAATCCGGCACAGATCGACGTGATCTGCGCCGCATCCTCCGCCTCATCCGACATGATCGGACTTGCCCCGCAGGCGAGAAGCACGTTCGCCACATCATTGATGGTCACGTAATTTGTGATATTGTGGATCAGCGGCGCCATCCGCCTCACATTTTCCAGACATTCCTTCAGCATGGCTGCCTCCTTCCCGGCTGATTTTGCCGAAAATGCATATTTTCAAAAAAGAAAACGGGCCTTCCCTCCTCTGGGAATACCCGCGCACACAAACAGTCCTGTTTCCCTACGTTGGCATTACCCAAATCAGGTTATGGGTTAAAGCGATTCAGCTTACTCTCAGCCTGCTTGATACGCAAGCTCCCCGTTTTATTCTCTTTTCTGCCCCTTGTCAGCTTCTGGCATGCTGTTCTGACCGGGGCTCCAGGTTCCCCAGATAGACATCAAACACCCGCATCCGCTTCATGGCCGTTACCAGCACCACAGCAAGAATGGTTCCGCCGCAGCTCGACACGAAGAACGGAAGGATGAAGCCATACACTGCGCTCTCGCTTCCCATCAGCCAGGCAGCGATCGGCCAGCTCAGCAGCCCTCCGATCACGGATGTTCCGAACAGTTCTCCCAGATACGCAAACGGCAGATGCTTTCCGTACTTATAGAGCATCCCGCACAGAAAAGCGCCGCACATGGAACCCGGGAAAGCCAGCAGGGTTCCCGTTCCAAGCAGGTTGCGCAGAAGGCTTGTGACAAACGCCATTCCAACCGCATAGGCGGGGCCAAGGAACACACCGCCCAGAATATTGATGAAATGCTGAACAGGCGCGCATTTGGATGCGCCCACCGGAATCGAAAGGGGCGAGCAGACGATTCCCACTGCCACCAGGATGCCCGCGAGGGCAAGCTTCCTTACGTTAACATGTTTCATTTTCTTCCTCCATTTGTATCCATACGGCTCCTGCCGTATGGTGGTCGATGCTTTCTGGCATCCTCTCACTCCGGAACACGGATTCCCTCGCATGTTGTTTTTTGTACGCCCCGGGAGGCATCGCAGGACGTACCGTAAAAATCCGAACGGCGCTCCCCGCCCGGTAAAACCGTATTCGGTGTTCCGCGAATCATGGTATCACTTTTCAGCATAAAAATCAATTATGAAAACAGAAACGTAAAATTTCGTGACGGAAATGTCCGCATCCGCTATAATGAATGGCAGAAGAAACAATGCTCTGTTGTTTTCCGGACATGAAAAGAAAGGAATGGTAACAATATGAAAATCATGGTCGCTTCCGATATACACGGCTCCGCTCTTTACTGCCGTAAAATGCTCGACGCCTTCGAACGGGAACAGGCGGACCGCCTTCTTCTTCTCGGGGATCTTCTCTATCATGGCCCGCGGAACGATCTGCCGGCCGGATACGCGCCAAAGGAAGTGATTCCCTTGCTGAACGCTCAGAAAAACCGGCTTCTGTGCGTCCGTGGAAACTGCGATACCGAAGTGGACCAGATGGTGCTGGAATTCCCCATCATGGCGGAATCCTGCATCCTGTGGCTGGGAAGCCGGATGGTGTTTGCCACCCATGGCCATCACTTCAACACCGCCTCTCTTCCCCCCCTGCAGCCCGGCGATATCCTGCTGCACGGCCATACTCATGTTCCGGCATGGGAGCCTTTTTCCCTCTCCCCGGCATGTACTGCACCTGCATCGAACTGCCCTTCCCCGGCCGCATCAGAATGCCTTTACCTGAATCCGGGTTCCGTTTCCATCCCCAAGGAAAACAGTCCGCGCGGGTATATGATTCTGACGGACCATGCGGCGGAATGGAAAACGCTGGAGGGAGAGTGGTATCATCGGATTTCGCTCTGAAAGCGGAGTCGGCTGCCTGACAGCGGCCGGCTTTCCGTTCATCCCTCAGTAATCCCTTGGTAAACCGTCTGAAACTCTTTCACAGTATCACTTCATACCTCCTCGTCCAGCGCCTCAATCAGAAAGCTGACCGGCCGGAATCCATCGTTGCAGGAAATCATGACGGACTTTTTATTTTTCATCCAGCCCTCATAGATATCTTCCCCGCCATGGGCGAGCGTCATCACAAACGGTGACATGCTCTCCCATGCGCTGTCGCACAGCCCTTCCGGCTTCTTCCAGCCTTCCGTAATGAAGACCTGCCCCTCCTCCACGTCGCAGGCATGCTCCATCGGATTCTCATATTGTTCCGAAAGGTCCCTGTAAAATGCCTTTCGCATCACGGTAATTCTGCACTTTTTCATCTTTTCTTTATTCCTCCAAACCGTAACCTGCTTCTTCCTTCTGCTTTTTGTTTCATTACATCCCGTATTCCCGGTAAAGCTTCCTTCGAAATGCCTCGTTGTTCACGGCCTTCTCCAGGTCCTTCGTTCTGGAATCTGCCATCAGCCTACCGGCCAGCGCTGCGAATTTCTGCTCCCCGTTTCTCTCTCCGATTCGAATACCGTCACGTCTGCCAGCCTGCAGGCCATCCCGTCTGCTGTCCTCCATCATTTCATTTAACGCTTTACACATATTCACCCTGCCTCCTTCCACTCTGTTCCCCTCTTTATATATTTCCAGCTTCCGATGATTAATCATTACGCTGATCACATCGTAGGTCTCTTCTTCCATTTCCTGAAAACGTTCCTCGTTCTCCCTGCAATATGCCTTCATGGCCTCCTTATTATCGGCCCGCTTCATCATGGCCACAACGTCCCGAAGACCAGTTGTAAAGTGCTCTTCCTTCAGATCCTCAAGCGTATACAGATTCATCCGGTAATTCGCCGTATACTCCCGGAACACCTCATTTTCTCCCTCAAAGTTTAACATCCCGTGCAGGTCGCGGCAAGCTTCCCATTTCTTATTCCCATGATAAAATACCACCGTCACAACCGGCTCCAGCTTTTCCTCCGGTGCAAGACCGGAAAGGAATTGTGCGCTTCCCTTCAAATCCTTCTTTTTTCTGTGCTGCTGTCTTCTTTTTCTCAGCTGTCCCGCATATTCCAGTGCATCATATTCCATACATCTGGCGGGCATGGCATAATGCAGTTCGTTCTGATTTTCCACCGTAAGTACGCAGTAGCTTCCCTCCCTGCACCGCTTCTTCGCCACATCCCGGTATCTTCCGCTCCTCCTGGCTCTTCTGCCGTTCTGTTTTTCTGCATGATACGCTTCCGGGGCAGGTTCCAGCTCTTCCGGCATCACTGCTTTTCTCCCGCCGAATACTGTGCCATTTATGAAGTCTGCAAAGATATCCTTCTTCTCCATATAGGCACAGAAAGCGTCATTTTTTTCTCCCATAATGCCTCTCCTCCTTTTTCAATTTTCCTCTGAATTGTGAATCTCAGCGGGCGAAATCTGCCCTGGCGAACGCCATATACGGATGCCGCGTTCTGCAGAACATCCTTTGAAAAGATGGGACGGATATGGATTGTTCCGTCCGATTCAGATACTGTTTCCACGCCAAAAACAGTGCGGAAAGCAGCATTTGATGATATGAATATAACGCAAAGCGGACTGCAGTGCAAGAATAATCAAAATACAGCGAAATTAGAACCGCTTAAACGCCAGACAACGCTCCCTGGCGCTCGCCTATATGGACGGGCTGCTCGATATGGCAGAAAAATGCTCAGAATAAAACAGATCCCATTAGTCAGGCTCTTTCCTCTTCATCCTCCTCATCTGCACCACATAGCTGGTAATCAGGATCACATCCGCCCCGAACCATGCCAATATCTCCGCATAGAAAATCCCCTCAGAACCCAGCACCAGCGGAAGCAGCATGGCGGAACCGGTTCGCATGATGAACTCCGCCACTCCGGAAATCATGGGAAGCAGCGTATTTCCCATCCCCTGCAGGCAGGAACGGGTCACATGAAGAATGTACAGCACCGGAAGGAACACGCTCATGACAGCCAGATAATGGTAGGCAATCTCCAGCGTTGCGGCCACATCCTCCGGATTTCCGGAAATGAACCATCCGAGAATCGTCCTGCCGAAAATAAGCATCACCGCCGCGATCACGGCGGAGGTTATGACTGCAACCACGAGCGCTGCACGCATTCCTTTGCTGATCCGGTCCATTTTTTTCGCGCCGAGGTTCTGTCCCGAATAGGTAACCATGGCGTAGCCGTAGGAGATGGCCGCCACCTCCAGAATGCCGTACAGCTTATTGGTGGCGGTAAATCCTGCGATAAACAGCACCCCAAATCCGTTGACCACAAACTGCACAATCATGCCTCCTACGGAAATGATCGCGTTCTGAAATGCCATGGGAAGCCCCAGCTTCATCAGATGCAGGCAGAGTCTTCCCTCCATCCTGAAATCCTCTTTTGAAAAAGTAAGTATCGGAAGCCGGAGAATTGCAGCCAGACAAAAGACGCCGGAACAAACCTGCGCAATCACCGTCGCGCTGGCAGCTCCAGCGATTCCCCAGTGAAAAACCAGGACAAAAATCAGATCCAGCACCACGTTGATGAGGGCCGCCATCACCATGGCGTACAGAGGCGTTTTCCCATCTCCCAGAGAACGCAGAATAGACGCCAGAATATTATACGCCATGACAACCGGGATTCCCGCAAACATGATACGCAGATAGATCAGAGAATTTCCGATGATTTCATCCGGGGTCTGCAAAAGCTCCAGAATGGGTCTTGCCACCGCCTGGCTGATCACCAGAAGGAGGACAGAGGAAAATGCGGCCAGCAGAATGGAATTTGCCACCGTCTTTCTCAGCTTATCATAGGTACCTGCCCCGAATTCATGGGACATCCGGATGGAAAAACCCTGCGCAAAGCCCTGGACCGTACTCAGAACCATCCAGTTCAGCCAGTCTGCCGCTCCCAGTGCGGCAAGCGCTCCCACCCCGAGCGCCTGTCCCACAATCATGGTATCAACTACCGTATAAAGCTGCTGAAATACGTTTCCCAGCATCAGGGGCATGGCAAATACCACGATCAGCTTCAGTGGCTTTCCCTCCGTCATGTTCAGTGTCCGCGCAGCCATTTTGATTTTCCTCTCTGTTTTCTCCGTACTGTTCTTTTCGCAGCGCCGCTGCCCTTACCTTTTTTCTCAGATCAGCCCCAGCAGCTTCAGATACTCAGATGCAATCACCGCATGTCCCTTTTCGGTGGGATGCACACCATCCGCTGACAGCTCCTCCGGCCGCGCCCCTTTCACGATCGTGCGCTGGAACAGCCCGTCCATGGGCAGAAAGAAGTCCGCATACTCCCTGGCAAGCTTCCTGGCCGCCTGAATCTTCGGATCCAGATCCTCATGCCAGCAGTCCTTCTGCGGGTCCGTCGGAATCAGGAAAGGCTCGATTACCATGAGCTTCGTCTGCGGCAGATCGCGGCGGATCCATTCCAGAAGCGTCCGGTAATTTTTCTCATACGCTTCCGCGCTGGTTGGATCCGCACTGTCATAGCCCCGCCAGGTATCGTTGATGCCGATCAGGATGGAAATAAAATCCGGTTTCACGGCAAGAAAATCCTCCTCGTACCGTGCCAGCAGATCGCAGGAACGGTTTCCCGATATTCCCCGGTTGATGAATTCCGCGCCGCTTCCCGGATTCAGGCAGCGGTAAACTTCGGCCACCTTCGCCGGATACCCCGGCCCCAGATCATTTGTTCTTCTGTCCCTGTCACAGTCCGTGATGGAATCCCCCTGAAATAACACCTTTTTCCCCGTAAATACATTCGTAAGCATGTCTTTTCCCCTTCTTTCTCCTTTTCTTTTTCCGTCCGGCCGGTGCATGTCCTGCTCCCGGTCCGGTGCTTTACAAGCCCGTCCGGCAGGCTTATAATCTCATTATACTGAAAAAAAGAAAAAAACGAAAGAGGCAGATTTATGGCGAACTCTGAAAATCAGAACGATTTTTCCAAAGGAAGCGTTATCGGCAACATTCTCTCCCTTGCGCTCCCCATGACGCTGGCGCAGCTCATCAACATCCTCTATAACGTGGTGGACCGGATGTATATCGGAAGGCTCCCGGAAAACGCCACCCTTTCCCTGACCGGACTGGGACTGTGCATGCCCATCATTTCCGCCGTAATCGCCTTCGCCAATCTGTTCGGCATGGGAGGAGCGCCCCTGTGCTCCATCGCCCGCGGAAAGGGCGATCTGAAGGAAGCGGAACGGATCATGGGAAACGCCTTTTCCATGCTGCTCGTAACCGGCGTAATTCTGACGGTTATTGGCCTTCTTTTCAAAAGGCCTCTGTTGTACGCTTTCGGCGCCAGCGACGCCACCTACCCATATGCGGACAGCTATCTGACCATTTACCTGCTTGGAACCGTGTTCGTGATGACCAGCCTCGGCCTGAACGCCTACATCAATGCCCAGGGTTTTGCCCGCATTGGCATGGTGACCACGCTGATCGGAGCGGTTTTAAACATCCTTCTTGATCCGGTCTTCATTTTTATTTTTGACATGGGCGTGCAGGGAGCGGCCATCGCTACGGTTATTTCCCAGGCTGCCTCCGCCGTTTGGACCTTCCGTTTTCTTACCGGCAGAGGGACCATTCTGCGCATCCGCTTCTCCTCCATGAAGCCTCACTGGAAAACCATCGGCAGCATTACCTCGCTGGGCCTGTCCGGTTTCATGATGTCCATCACCAACAGCATTGTCCAGGTGGTCTGCAATTCCACTCTTTCCACCTACGGAGGCGATCTCTATGTGGGTGTTATGACTGTCGTCAATTCCATCCGCGAGATTGTAACCATGCCCGTATCCGGCATCACCAACGGCTCCCAGCCCGTCATCAGCTTCAACTACGGCGCCGGGAAATACGACCGGATCAAAAAGGCCATCCGCTTTATGTCCTTAAGCTGTATCGGCTACACCGTTGCCATCTGGGGAATCCTGCACTTATTCCCCGTATTTTTCATCCATATTTTCAACACCCAGCCCGATCTGGTGGAGGCTGCCATTCCCTCCATGCAGATCTACTACTTCGGCTTCTTCATGATGTCGCTGCAGTTTTCCGGCCAGACCGTGTTTCAGGCTCTGGGCAAGGCGAAATTTGCCATCTTCTTCTCCATTCTGAGAAAGGTGGTCATCGTCACGCCCCTGACCCTGCTGCTTCCCAGAGTGGTCACTCCTGCAGTGAACGGTGTCTTTCTTGCGGAGCCCATTTCCAACTTCATCGGCGGCGCAGCATGCTTTCTCACCATGCTTTTCGTGGTTCGGAAAGAGCTGAAAAAGGCGTCCTGAACGCACCGAGTTACGATTCACAGCCGATTCTGAATGGACAATACGCGCGTCGTGCCTGCACGTAACCGAAAAAGTCTGAAAAAGCTGGAATTTTTACTTGACTTTTGGTCCGTTTTCAGATAGAATACAATATGTTGTCGGGAACGACATCAGACATAAGGATGTGCGCGTAGCTCAGCTGGATAGAGCGTCTGACTACGGATCAGAAGGTCGGGAGTTCGAATCTTCTCGCGCACGCTGTAAAAGGAAATCCAATGAGATTTCCTTTTTTATTGCCAGAGATATGCTTCTTACGTTCCAGGATTCATAGGTGGAACTGCCGTTGGAAGAAAAGGCCCTTTCAGGCCTTAGCCCCTTCCAGAATCTCCATCAACGCCTCCTTCGAAAGCGCCGCAGGTCCCATCTCCTCCCCGCCAAGAATCTGCTCCGCCAGCCGGCTCTTCTTTTCCTGCAGCTGCACAATCTTTTCTTCAATGGTGTCCCGCGCGATCAGCCGGTATACCGTCACCACGTTTTTCTGTCCGATCCGGTGCGCCCGGTCCGTGGCCTGATTCTGCACCGCCACATTCCACCAGGGATCAAAGTGAATTACGATATCCGCCCCGGTCAGGTTCAGGCCCGTGCCGCCCGCCTTCAGGGAGATACAGAATACCTGCGTTTCATCCCGATTGAAGGCGTCCACCAGCTGCACTCTTCTGGCCTTCGGGGTGGAGCCATCCAGGGAGTAAAAGCGGATCCCTTCCCGCTTCAGCGCTGCCTTCAGCCGTTCCAGCATGGTGGTGAACTGGGAGAAAAGAAGGACCTTGTGTCCGCCTTCCGCCGCGTTTTGAATCAGCTCCAGGCACAGCTGCGTCTTGGCGCTCTCTCCCTCATAACCCTCCAGAAGAAGCCCCGGATCACAGCAAAGCTGTCTGAGCTTCGTCAGTTCCGCCAGAATCTGGATTTTGGCCGTCTGAAATTCCTTTTCACTCTGTCCGGACAAAAGCATGACAAGCCTCTGCACATGGGCGTCGTAAAGCTGTCTCTGCTCCCCTTGCATGGCTGCGTACATATTCTTCTCAATTTTGTCCGGAAGGTCGGAAAGCACATCCTGCTTCAGCCGCCTTAACACGAAGGGACGGATCATTTTCTGAAGCCGTTCTGAAGCTCCTTCATCCTCCCTGTTCACAATGGGCGACTCAAATTCCTCCCGGAACCTGGAATAGCTGAACAGATAACCGGGCATCAGATAATCGAAAATGCTCCACAGCTCACTCAGACGGTTTTCCACCGGCGTTCCCGTAAGCGCCAGCCGGAAATCCGCCTGCACCGCCTTGACGGCGCGGGCCGCCTGGGTGGCATGATTCTTGATAAACTGGGCCTCGTCAATGATCTGAACAGAAAATGTCAGTTTCTCATACAGATCGATGTCCCGGCGCAGAAGATCATAGGAGGTGACGAGGACGCCGCCCCTTCCTTCCAGCCTGTGAAGCGTCTCTTCCCGCTCCGCCAGGCTTCCCGCAGCCAGAAAAACCGGAAGGGATGGGGCAAACCGCTCCAGCTCGCTTTTCCAGTTATAAACAAGGGATGCCGGGCAGACCACCAGATAACGCCTTTCCGCTTCCTTCCAGTCCGAAAGAAGAAAGGCGATGGCCTGCAGGGTCTTTCCCAGCCCCATATCGTCCGCCAGAATTCCGCCGAAGCCGTTTGCCTGAAGCGTTTTGATCCAGCGGAAGCCCGTTTTCTGGTATCCCCGAAGAATGCCGGACAGTTCCGGCGGAACCTCATAGTCGCTGTCCTCCACGGTTTTCATGCTCCGCACCAGCGCGCGGAAGCTTTTGCCCCGGCTCAGATTCACGAAGCTGCTCTCCTCCAGGCTGTCGTCCAGATACAGGGCGCGGTAACCGGGAAGCTGCAGGCTTCCCTCCGCCAGCTCCTTCTCATCAAGGCGCAGAGAGCGGCCCAGATCGGAAAGGGAACGCACACCCGCATCGGACAGGTCCACAAAGCTTCCATCCTTCAGCCGGAAGTATTTCCGCTTTCTGTCATAACGGGACAGAATCTCCGCGAGTTCGGAAAGCGGCATTTCTTCGCAGGACAGTTCCAGCTCCAGAAGCCCACCTGCCAGAGAAATTCCCACGTTCACATGGGGAGAGGGAAGCACCCGCATCCCCTTCAGCGCATCCGAAATGTAGATTTCCGCGCCGAACGCGGCCGCCAGCTCCTGCAGCCGAAATAATCCCTCATGCAGGAAGTCATAGATTTCCGCCTCTCCGGAAAGCACCATCTGATGCCTCCCGGGATCAAAAGCTGTGAAAAAAGACGCTGCCTGCCCGGAAAACTCCGTCTCCCGCCAGGTGTCCCGCTGTCCGGAAAGCGCCGTATCCTCAAACAGGTTATACCGTTCCTCCCCATAAACCGAATACAGGGAACAGGTGAGAAGATCCCGCTGGGGCGCGTCCAGATAGAGTGAAAATTCCGCCTGCGGCGGAAGCCATCTCTCCGGATCGAAGTCCTTCATTTTCACCTGAAAATGACCGGAAAGCACCGGCAGCATATCCCGCACAAAGGCGGGAAGCTCTGATGCGGCGATATACAGCCCGCTCTTCCCATAACGGTCCATATACAGAAGAAATTCCCGGATCTCCTCCCCCCGTTCCCGGTCCATGCGGAAAATCCTTCCGGTGTCAAAGAAGTAGATCCCCTGCCTTCCGGTCAGCATGGGAATCTTTTTCAGGCGCACCAGCGCACCGCTTCCTTCGGACGCGATCTCCAGCAGCCGCTCCGGCTCTCCGTCCTCCATGCTCCATTCCCTTCCTGTTCCCTCCTCCCGAAGCGGAATCGTCCGCACGCTTTCCAGAAAGCCGTCCGCCAGCTCCGCGCTCACAACCAGCTCTTTTTTGTAAACGGAAGAAAGATAATTTCCCATATAGCTGCTCCCCTTTAAAAGGGTAAAGGTGAGAAAATTCACCAGAGGCCGGTATTCCGGCGCAAACACCTCCGGATGGTGGTAGAATGCAAGCTCCTTCCCATAGCTTGCCCACTCGCTTCCCGCCACCGCGTTCACGAAATCCCCCAGGTTTTTCAGCACATACAGTCTCCGGTTTCCGATCCGGAAGGTCACCTTCAGGCTTTCTCCATAAAAGGAAAAGGAAGGCTCCAGCCGCACCGACCCCAGAATCTGCCTCTGCATCAGATTCACCCGGTCCCGCTGCACATAGCGCTCCAGCAGCCGTTCAAATCCGAAGCTGGTGCTGCGGCTTTCCACCCGCGCTGCCGGAAGGGAACCGGAAGAGGATACCGCCCCCCGGCCTCCTGATGCGGACGAACCTGTGGAAATTCCATAGTCCGCAAGGGTCTTTCCCCTTTTCCTCGTTCCCTCTCTTTTTTCCAGATAATCCAGCAGTACGGCGACACAGTGTTTACACATCCCCGAATAGGAATAAAAGGCCGGGCATTCGCATTCATACTCCAGAATTTCCCGGTAATCCTCGTCCACCTTGACCTTCACTTCATACAGATTTTCTCCACTGCCGCTCACCGTGGCGTCCATCTGCACCACATCAAAGCCGTCTTCCTTCTTTTTCTCCCAATTCAGACGCCTGACCGCTCCCTTCTGCTGCAGTTCTTCTCCCCTGTTGAAGGTAATCTTATGACATTCTCTGCGCACATCCGTTCTGTTTAACATGCTTCCTCTTTTTCTGCGGCCGAAAGGCCGCATTTTATTCCATGAGAAGAATCTCTCTACACATTTTCCCGTACACCCGAAAACGATTTCAGGCAAAGCAGTGCTGCCACAAGAAGCAGCACACACAGGCCCACAGCCGCTCCGGAGGACAGATAATCCCCGATGCCCGCCACGTCGATCAGCAGGTACACCGCCAGATTACCGGCTCCATGAAAAAGTACCACAGCCGGAAGCCTTCCCGTCCTTTCATAAACCAGGCACAGAAGCAGACCGATCAGAAACGCATAGATTCCCTGCACCAGATTTCCATGGTAAATGCCGAACATCAGCGCCGAAACCACCGCGGCAGCCCGCCGCGCCCGAACGGTCCTGGCCTGCTCTGTCACTTCTCCAGCCCCTTCACCGCCGAACGCTTCTATGGCCTTTCTGTAAAAAATTCCCCGGAACAGAACCTCCTCGGAGAATGGTGCGGCGACTCCGTAGAGCACAATTCCGATTCCCACCGGCACCGCGGCCTGTGCGGCCGCCGTTTCCTGAAAGGAGCCGGACAATGTGACGAGTCCTGTCAGGGCCAGAAGCAGGTTCAGTCCCAGCGCAGACGACACGGAAAGCAGAAGCAGCCGGAGCCCTGTTTTTCCTGCAGTCCTTCCCTTCCCGGCACAAAGCTCCTTTCTCCATACCAGATACACCAGCCCCCCGCCGGCAAGATGCATCAGCAGAGATCTTACACCCTCTCCGGAGTCCGGAAGCAGCGTCCTGGCAGCCAGCGCGCCTGCCTGCTTGCCGATTTCATACAGAAGCAGCGCCGCGATCAGCGTTCCGGCGGTTCCCCATCCTCTGTTTTTCATCTTTTCCTCCATTCCGGGGCGCAGCAAAGCTCTCTTTGCTGAGGAACACGCGCCGAAGCGCTTCCCCCTTTCACGCTTCCTCAAGCAGGATCCTGCCCAACATTTCCACATCCTCCGCGATCCGCCACGCTTCCGCTTTCTCCAGTTCTCCCGGCTGCGCATAGCCGAAGGAAACGCCCACACAGCGAAGCCCCAGCGCCCGCGCGCCTGTCACATCATATTTCCGGTCTCCCACCATAACCGCGGACCGGCGGATCTCCTCTTCCTTTGAAAGCCCGCCATCCGTCGCGCCTTCCTTTTCTCCGAGCCGTCGGAGCGCCTCCCTCACCACATCCTCCTTTTGTCCCAGAGAACCGTCCAGTCCGCTTCCCACCGCCACGTCAAAATATTCCGCAATCCCGAAATACTCCAGAATCCGCTTCACAAATGGTTCCGGCTTGCTGGACGCAACGGCGAGATGGCAGCCGGCCTCCTTCAGCGCAGCCAGCATTTCCTTCATGCCGGGGTACAATTCATTTTCATAAATACCGGTCACGGCAAACCGCTCCCGATATTTTTCCACCGCCCTGTCGGCCAGCCGCCTCTCCATTCCGTAAAATTCCATGAAGCTTTCCACCAGCGGCGGCCCGATAAACACCTCGAGCCTGTCCAGATCTGGCTCCTCGATCCCCAGCTCATGCAACGCATACTGAACGCAGCCGGTAATGCCCGGTTTGGGGTCCGTCAGCGTTCCATCCAGATCAAACAAAATATATTGAAACATCCTTTCCTCCTGTAAAGCTGCCGCAGGCAGTATTCACTTTAACTCCCGTCCGAATCGGCGGCTTTTACTTTTTCCACTATAACAGAGTCTGTCCGGGAAGTCAAAGACGCTCCCTCTTCTGTACGCCCTATCATTTATGCTCTATAAAAAATGTACAAAAAGCCTCTGTCAATTTTGTCTGTTCCCCTTCTTGCTTTTTCTTACCAAAAGTGCTATTTTAGAAGTCCGCCGACTTTCGGCGTCTTTTCTTTCGGTATCCCGGACGGGATGCCGCTCAGACAGTGAAGCTGCCCGGCAATCAGCCTCTCTCTGTTCCGGACGACCCGTTTCTCAAATCGAACGGGCAGACCCGTATCCGTCCCCGTTTTCTTTTTTCTCATTAACATTCGATTGGCCCCGGCGGCATCCGTCCGCCAGGGTAAACACGGAAGGGAGGCCATTTTCATGATCACTGTCGAACATATCACCAAAACCTACCGGATCGCCCGGCGCGATGCGGGCTTTCTGAACGCCTGTAAAAGCTTTTTTCACCGGGAATATGACGAGATCCGTGCTCTGGACGACATTTCCTTCACCATTCAGGACGGAGAAATGGTCGGCTACATCGGCCCCAACGGAGCTGGAAAAAGCTCCACCATCAAAATCCTTTCCGGCATCCTCACGCCGGACTCCGGAACCTGCCTGGTAAACGGCCGCGTTCCCTGGAAGGACCGCATCCGGCATGCCTCCCAGATCGGCGTGGTATTCGGCCAGCGTACCCAGCTGTGGTGGGACGTACCTGTGGCGGATTCCTTCGATCTTTTAAAGGATATCTACCGGATCGATCCCGCGCTCTACCGGAAAAACAGAGATGAACTAACCGAGCTTCTGGACCTGTCCCAGCTTCTTCGCACGCCCGCCCGACAACTCTCCCTGGGACAGCGCATGCGCTGTGAAATTGCCGCCTCCCTGCTTCATTCTCCAAAGGTGCTTTTCCTGGACGAGCCCACCATCGGACTGGACGCCGTCTCCAAGCTGGCCGTCCGCTCCTTCATCCGCCGCCTGAATGAGACGCGCCGCATCACCGTCATCCTCACCACCCATGACATGCAGGATATCGAAGCGCTGGCAAGCCGCATTCTCCTCATCGGGAAGGGAAAAATCCTCCTGGACGGCACGCTGGACGACATCCGACAGGGCGGGGAAAGTATCGACGAGACACTGGCCGCCCTGTATCAGCAGTATGAAATCTGAGCACATCGATGCATCAACGCTTCAGAACGGAGGTTTTTATGAAAAAATATCTGTCCTTTTTCCGTCTCAGGCTCAATATGGGCATGCAGTACCGTACCGCCGCTGTCGCCGGAATGGTCACCCAGTTCGTGTGGGGCATCATGGAGGTGCTCGCCCTGCGCGCCTTTTACGAATCCGATCCGACGGCCTTTCCCATGACCCTGCCGGCCGCCTGCTCCTACGTCTGGCTGCAGCAGGCTTTTCTCGCTCTTTTCATGGGCTGGATCATGGAAAATGAGATTTTCAGTTCCATTCTGGACGGAAACATCGCCTATGAACTGGTGCGTCCCATCCGCATCTATCCCATGTGGTACGCAAGAAGCCTGGCAAACCGGCTTTCCAAAGCGGCGCTGCGCTGTGTTCCCATCCTCCTCATCGCCCTGCTCGTTCCTGCTCCCTACGGGCTTTCCGCTCCAGCGGGAGCGAAAAGCTTTCTGTGGTTCCTGTGTACCATGCTGCTCGGCGTTCTTGTCACCGTGGCCTTCACCATGCTGATTTACATGCTCTCCTTTTTCACCCTGTCGCCGGACGGCCTGCGCATCGTCTTCATGTCGGTGATCGAATTCTGCCAGGGCGCCATTCTTCCCCTGCCCTTCTTTCCTGACGGAATCCGACAGTTCATGGAGCTGCTTCCCTTCGCTTCCATGCAGAACGTGCCGCTGCGTGCCTACAGTGGGGATCTGTCGGGTACAGCTCTGCAAAAGGCTATCCTGCTTCAGTTATTCTGGCTGTTTGCTCTCATCGCCCTGGGAAGGCTTCTGGAACGTTTCGCTCTGAAAAAAGTAATCGTACAGGGAGGGTGACAGGAAACTGCGTTCCCTTCGGTTTTCACGCTTCACAGACCGCTCTGCGGCTGAAACAGAAGAAAGGAGTATTTTATGACAATGTCTGATCCGCTTCAGAGGCTCTCAGATTCCCTCCGCCTCTATGGACGATATTTTCTGATCCATATGAAAAGTATCATGCAGTATAAAACCTCGTTTTTTCTCACCTGCCTGGGACAGTTCTTTACCTCCTTCAATGTGTTCCTCGGCATTTATTTCATGTTCCAACGATTCCACACCGTAAAGGGCTATACCTATCAGGAGGTGCTTCTGTGCTACAGCATCGTGCTCATGGCCTTCACGCTGGCGGAAGCCTTCGCCAGAGGCTTTGATACCTTCCCTTCGATCATCGGGAATGGCACCTTTGACCGGATTATGGTCCGTCCCCGCGGCCTGATCCTTCAGGTCCTCGGCCAGAAAATCGAATTCACCCGCTCCGCCAGGCTCCTGCAGGCCGTCATCATGCTCATCTACGGCCTTCAGGCGGGCGGCGTCCGCTGGACGCCTGCCAGGGCTCTCACCGTAATTCTCATGATTGCAGGCGGAACGGCCCTGTTTTCCGGCCTGTTCCTGATCTATGCCGCCATCTGTTTTTTCACCCTGGAGGGGCTGGAATTCATGAACGTCTTTACGGACGGCGCGAGGGAACACGGAAAATATCCCTTTGACATCTATGGAAAACGCTTTTTGCTGATCGTCACCTTCCTCATCCCCTATGCCTGCATCCAGTATTATCCGCTTCTGTTCCTTCTCGGCCGGGGAAAGAGCTGGTACGCCATCCTGCCTCTGGCGGGCTTTCTGTTCCTGCTTCCCTGCTACGTTCTCTGGCGTATCGGCGTCAGACACTATCAGTCCACCGGCTCCTGAATGCGTGACCGGGAACTGCTTTATCGCTGTGGGAAAGCACTTTACCGCTGTGGAAAAATGCTTCCCACAGCAATCAGTTTCTCCCTCAGATCCCTCCGGTAATCCGGGTCCTTTTCATTCAGACTGTTTACCGTCACACAGCCGCAGCCCGGATATGCCGTGGCATGAACGAAACGTCCCTCTCCCAGAGAAACGGCCACATGTCCGGGAAAGAACAGAAGATCTCCCTTCTTCGCCGTCTCCGCCGGATTTCCCATCGGGATTTCCCGCACCGGAAATCCCGGCATGATGCGGGCATCCCGATAGATCAGAATGCCGCACAGCAGATAACTCATAAATGCCAGGCCGGAGCAATCGATTCCCATCGCCGTCTTTCCGCCCCAACGATACTGGGTTCCCAGGAAAGACAGCGCCCTGTCTGCGATTTCCTGCCGCAGCGCACTCTCCTTCATTTTCTGCCCCAAAGCGTTCTCCTGCCCTCCGGGCCATCTGCTTCCTTTTTCATCCGCCTGCCCGGAATCCGACGTTTCGGCAATTTCCGCCAGTCTTCCGTCTTCCAGGAATCCATCTCCATCCCGTCTGGGCAACAAAAAATGCGTCCGCGTCCAGCCTTCCTTTCCATCCGGAAGCATTACCCTGATCCAGTCATCTTCTGTACAGCTTTCTTCCGATGTCTCTATCAGACTTCCGGCAAACAACGTATTCATCCGCCTTCCCTGTACTCTCGGCTCAGCCAGCACATCGGCCATATGCGTGCTGACCATATACAGCCTTTTTCTGTCCTCATACCGTTCCGGTATGGGGCGGAAATCCTTAGCATCCATCCACCCTTCATAGCCATAGTGGGTTCTTACACGCAAAAAGCCGTTTTTCTCCTCCAATCCCTCATAGATCCACCCGCAAAGCAGCTCATCCGACGCTTCCAGTGCTTCCGGTCTTTCCCAGAGCTGTGTAACCGGCTGCATACAGATTCCCAGCCTTTTTCCCTGCTTCATGCACATTCGCCTCCTTTTCTCCACTTGACATTCTTCTGATCGCGGCTTATAGTATAAAAGTATTTTATATTTTCATATTCATGCACGCTAGGGGAGCCGATTGCTGAGACTGAGATTTTTCAAATCTCTGACCCTTACCACTTGACCCGGATAATACCGGCGTAAGGAAGCAGATCAGTGCAGATCAGATCACGGAAGGATATTCCTTCTGTGTTGGAAGCTGTTTTTCGCATGTATTTTGATGCCTGCCGAAGAACGCTTCCCTCGAATCCCCTCTTTGCGTACTGTTACCAAGGAGGTTTTTTTATGAACAAAAGTTCCATCACCATCAAACAGGTCGTCTTTTCCGGCGTCGCCATCGCTCTCGCGACCGTGATTGCCACCGTCATCAAGCTGCCGAGCCTTCCAAACGGTGGCTCCGTCACCCTCTTCTCCATGCTGATCGTCTGTCTCGTCGGCTACTGGTACGGTCCGAAGGTAGGCATCATCGCCGCTCTCGCTTATGGTATTCTCCAGTTTATCACCGGCCCCTACGTGGTTCATCCCGCACAGGTTCTTCTGGACTACCCGCTGGCCTTCGCAGCTCTCGGCCTTTCCGGTTTTTTCAGCAAGTCGAAGCACGGCCTGCTCAAGGGATATATCATAGGCGTCATCGGCCGCTTCTTCTTCCATGAGGTTTCCGGCTTTATCTTCTATACTACCTATGTTGGAAATTTCGGCGGAAATGTTGCCGCCATGTGGGCTTCTACCCTGTATAACTTAAGCTACATCCTTCCGGAAGCGATTCTCACCGTCATCCTTCTGGCCCTTCCCCCTGTGGAAAAGGTTATGGCCCGCCTGAAGGTTATGGCCACTTCCAACTGATGACCTCATCCACAATACACCTTATTCATGAAAAAATAAATATTTATATTTTCTGAAAAATAGAAATCGGCTGTCTCTCCCACTGAAAGGCGCCGATTTCTATTTTTTTCAGGAATTTTTCTTTCTGTTCTTTCTCAATCTTACGAAGGCTATGATCGAAGCGATTACATCCGCCACAAACAGCAAATGCAGGATTCCGAGCAGAATAGCAGTCTTCGTTGATAACGCCCCTATCTGTCTTCCTCTGACAATTGCATTGATGCCGTAAACGGATGAGGTCAACACCAGAAGCCAGGAAATAATGCTGAATATCATGACCAGTATCGGCGAGACAAACACCAGAGCGGGCACTACCATCGCCAGAATAAGAATCAGACCCACCAGGAAAAGAAGAAGATGAAAGGGAATATGAACCAGTTTGATCAGCATATTCCAGAAAGCGAGGCGCTCCGCTTCTCCTTTCCAGCGGCATGCGTTCACGATATTTATTCCATAAACCGCCACGGTTAACAGAAGATACAGGGAAAAAAATAGATACGGTGCCGCATCTTCTGGCAGATACAGCAGCGCAATCCCCAGATAGGGCCACAGCATCAGCGTAACCGCAAAGAGTTTGAATAATTTCATTTTCCCTCCTCCGTTATTCTAAAACTTATCTTCCTTACATGCGCCAACGGGCATTCGCAATTCTAAAAA
>UQVK01000025.1 GCA_900544445.1 uncultured Lachnospiraceae bacterium | reverse complement strand
GCGGCCGCCTGCGCGTAGCGCACCACCAGCTCCCGGTCCAGATGGGAAGCGTTTTCCTGAAAGCTTCTGTATTCTCCGCCGCCGATCATATCCGGGCAGTGAAAGGCATAACCGGAAAGGGACTGCGCCAGAGAATTGGGAAGGAGCATGTTCAGGCCGTCCCTGTCCCAGCTGTGCAGCTTGTCCGCAAGCCGCATGACCAGAGGCTGCCCGCCCAGCTTCCATCCGGCGCGCAGCTCGTTAAAGGCAAACCGCTTTCCAAACAGGCCGTAGGTCCGGACCTGCTCCCAGGCGGAAACGGGGCAAAAGGAGCGGTCGTCGTCCCGATACATGTAGCCGTCTCCGCCGTCGAATTTGAAGCCGTCCACCCCGTATTCCTCCATCAGGCCGCGAAGCTTCCCCTCAAACCAGGCCGCACAGTCCGGATTCGTCAGATCCAGGATGGCGCTGAAGCCGTTCCACCAACGGCGCACCGCCGTTTCCCCCGCCGCGTCCTTCAGAAGATATCCCTTCGGCTCCAGCTCGCGGAAGGCCGCGCAGTCCGGAGATATGTAAGGCGTGATCCACAGCATCAGACGGAAGCCCATCTGATGCAGCCGCTCCATCATTCCCTTCGGATCCGGAAACGCTCCCGCGCGGAACGCAAAGCGGCCGTAATCCTCCGCCCAGCCCTCGTCGATCATCAGGATGCCGGCCGGCATGCCGTGCTCCAGGATCCCTTCCGCATAGCGCAGGATTCCCTCCTGGGTCTGGTCATACATCAGCTCGATCCAGGTATTGTACTGAGGCTTTGTGAAAAACAGCGGCTCCGCCTCTTCTCCCGTGAACGGGAAATGCGCCCGCATGGCCGCCATATACGCGCCTCTCAGGTTTTCATATCCTTCCCGCAGCGCTGCCTCCCCATCTATCCGGATGGAGCCGTTCTCAAAGACGGCGGCAAAGGGCTTCTCGCCCCATACATATCTTCCCGCCGAAGACAGAAGCAGCGGCGTTACCTGATTCTGCGTGGCCTGTTCCCGGAAGTCCAGCACGCCGCTGTCCTCTCTTCCGAACGGCATGCGGATTCCTTCATGCACGATGCCGCCCCACCAGTATTCGTTTTCAAGTATCTGCAGTTTCATGGTTGTTCTCCCTTCCGAATTTTTCCGCCACATGGTATTCCCTGAACCGGGACGGGGTTACGCCGTAATACTTCTTAAACGCAGTGGTAAAATAGGTGCTGTTGTTATAACCTGCCAGCGCGGCGATCCGGGCGATATCCTGACCTGGTTCCGCCAGAAGCAGTTCCCGCGCCTTTTCCATGCGTACCTTCAACAGATAATCCAGCATTTTGGTCCCGGTAAATTCCGTAAACAGCTTTCCGAAATAAGCGGAGCTGATATTCAGCCTGTCCGCAAGAAGGTTCACGCTCAGATTGCTGTCATCATAATTGTTCCGGATATAATCCACTGCCTCCTCCATCAGGATCGCCGTGGAATGTCCCGTCACCTTACTGATCTGCAGAGCCGCTTCATCATACAGAGATTCCAGCCACAGAAGCAGCTCTTCTCTTCCGGAAAGCGCCGCAATATGCTCCTTCACGGAATTTCCATCCTTCTTCCGATCTCCGTCTGCATATTTTACGAGCTTCCCGGTTCTGGAAACCGCTCTGACCACCAGTTCCAGACGGGCCGCAAACATTTCCCATGGCAGTCTTTCACAGGAGGCCAGCATCCGGTTTATTGCCTTCAGATATCCCTCCTTGTCCTTCTGTTTCAGGCATTCCACGATCTGTTCCGTTCCTTCTCCCTGCCGCTTTTCTTCGTCTTCGGGCAGGAGCATCGTCTGCGTACATCCGAGAAGCTGTCTTGTCTTCAGATGATCGTTCATTCTACGGAAGGAACGGACGCAGTTCTCCCCGTCATCCGTAAGACAGCCGGACAGGATACTGAACAGACGGACAGACGCCAGCTTTCTCGCAGACGCCTCCGCCTTCCGCATGGTTTCCAGAATCTGTTCTTCCCGTCCCGCTTCCTGCGAAATCAGAAACAGCATCCTCCTCAGACCTACCTCAAAGCCGGTGCATCTCCCTTCCTGTTCCAGTGCCGTCGCGAACACACCGCTTACCATACTTCTGAGCATATCATACTCCTGCATGCTCAGGCTGCTGTCCCGGTCTTCGCTTTCCAGAGAAAGCAAAATCATATAGTAGGGCTTTCCGGACGTAAGAATTCCCTTCTGCCGCAAAAGCGCACGGATTTCCTCCCCCTGCGTGCCCAACAGGAGATTCTTTATGATAAAATCCTTTTCCTTTTTATCATTCATCGCCTTCATCTGCGTGGAAACGCCCTTATAAAAATGCTCCAGAAACGCCACCTCGTCCTGTTCCGGTTCCATTTTCTCCGCGATCTCAGACTGTTTCAGGCTTCCGACTACCTTATGGAAGGGCCTGAAGATCCGCCTGGCCACCAGAAACATCAGAAGGATAATGACCCCCGCCGCCAGCAAAATAATCGCCGAGATGATATAAAAGACAGAATTGATATTCATGATCTGCGTCACATAATCGGACTGCGCGACGACCCGGAATCCTTCCTGCTGCGCGGGAATTGCGAGAATCTCCCAGCGTTTTCCGTTCTCTTTTATCTCAAACTGCTCCTCACCGGCCAGAACCCGGCGCACCCATTCCCGGTCCGACCAGTCCTCCCCCAGATTTTCCCGGCTGCTGCTTCCGGCCACCATCCCGTCTCCGTTCAGGACGAGCAGGCGGAACTGTCCGCCCTGATCGTCCGTAAACAGTCCCTTATTCAGCTGCGCCAGATCGATATTGACCACAGCCATTCCCATAAAATTCTCATCTCCGATCTCCGTCTCCGAAACAGGTATGGTCAGAAGGGAGATCATTTCCTGATCTGACTGGTAATTCTTCACCTGCCAGACAAACGGACGATTCCGGCTGTTTTCTTTCTCCAGCTTTTCCACAAGGATCGCATCCAGTTTTTCCGGATATGATACGTTAGAGCCTATATTCAGCGCCATCTCCTTCTCCCGGTTGATAAAGCAGACCGACTGAATAAAGGATGAGCTTCTCAGGTTATCCTGAATTCGGTTGATAAAGGACATATGCTCCAGAAAATCCGTATCTTTGTCCAGCCGCAGGCTGACCCCGTCCGCGGAAGAATACCATTCCAGAAGGAGCTGCCTCGCGTCAGAAATATTTCCGGAGAAAACCGCATCCGTATTTCCCATCGCCGCATGGAGCAGCTCATAGTAGCCTGCGACCATTTCCGTCCGGAACCACACGAACAGAGACACTGCCGTAATGACCAGGACCGTCAGCGAGATGGCAAGCATCCCGAACAGCGTTCTGGAAAACAAGGTTTTCATTCTCTCCTGAAACCACTTCATAACTCCGCTCCCTCTTTTGTTCTGTTCTTACTGCCTTCTATTGTAACAGACCCGCCCCATTGTGCAACCGAAAAATCCTGCCCCGTTTCCCGGCCGGCATAGTCTTACTTAATGTTTCAGCCTGATCCTAAGCTCCAGAGGCGCTTCTCCATCCCTGACATCCGCCGCGAACCGGACCGGTCTCCTCTTTTTACCGATCTCCAGAAAAAGGGACAGCGTCACCTCGTCCTTACAGCCTTCCGGAAGCGGTAGCTCTACCAGGCACATCCTTCCGCCCAGATTTCCGCAGTTTACCCGGACGCCGCTTCTGTTTCCTCCGCTTTCTGCCTGAAAAAGCAATGTGCCCGGCGGATTGGCGCAGCCGTCATTCACCATCCCAAGCACCAGACTTCCGCTGCCGTCCGGTTTTTGCGTCTTCCACACGATGGACGGACGCAGCCTGTAGCCAAGGCGATTCTTAAACGTCTCGAAAAGCTCCGGCATCACATGATCCGCGTACAAGGTATCCGGTATGTTAAAGCCGACGATTCCATACGCAGCTCCGTAATCGCACATCTTTTCCGGCGTATGCAGAAAGGAACGGCGGAAAGCCGGATCTTCGCTGTCCTGTGTTCCGATCCCCGGCATCACCGTTTCAAAGATCATGGCCGCGTCCGGCCTTTTGTGCAGACCGTACCAGGCCTGATCTGCCTGGAACCATCGGTAATAGCTGTCCCTTCTCACCCAGCAGCCATCCCGGATCGCTTCCGCTCCCGCACGATACTCGCTCCACACCAGATTCAGTACCATGGGAGTCAGTGGAAACGCCCTTTTATGACTGCCGATCAGTCGTTCCACCACCTCTTCCATCCGCTCTCTGCTTCCCAGTTCCAGATCCACCACCGGACCGTCCGGCGTGGGCCGGCATCCATGATGGCCTTCTCCCCACAATCCAAATCCTGATACATCCGCGTACTCCAAGGACAGGCATTTGTCATATTTCTCTCCCAGAAGTACCAGCATTTCCTCCCAGTATTTCAGATATTCCTCCGTATATAGCGGAAGCTTCCTGGGGGACGGTCCGTAAATCGCTCCATCATAATACGGAAACATCGGCAGCTGATCCGCGAGGAAGTCCGGAAGAAGATGCTCCGTGGGATTACTGGGAGAAGCCTGCATGATTCTAAATCCCCAGCTGATCCCCGCCCGTTCCGCAGCCTCCACAGCCATTTCAAATTCCGGAATCAGAGCAAGCTTACCTCTTTCCTTTTGTACGTCATTCCAGCCCACCCGGATATAAAGATTGTCAATATACGGAAGCGCCGTTACCTCCTCCAGCATTTTCCGTGTCAGCACAAAAGGCTTTTTCAAATCGTTCTCCGCCCTCTCCTGCGGCGTATATCCTGTTACCATATGATCGCTGATCGCCATGGATATGATTCCCATCCCCGGATTACGGATATGGCCTTTATAGGGTGCATAATACGCCGCCTGCTCATACCGGATCCCCTCTTCCGGATGAAAAAGACCTTCTGCCGGTTCTTTCTCTTCTTTTCTCATTCTTTTTCCCTTTCTCAAAAAAGCATGCGCCTTCCTGTCTGAAACGCCGGAAAGGACGCCTGCCAGCCGCAGACGCCCAACAATTCCGGGAACTTACCGTTTACTGATTCTGCTGTGCGTAGAATTCGGAGAACTGTCTCTGATATTCTGCCACATAGGTATCCAGCCCGGCAGCCTTCATCTCCTCGATCACGCTGTCGATATTCTCTTCATAGTCCAGGAATCCCCACATCATGGGCTTCAGCTTCTCATCATAGATAGAGGTCAGCATCGCCAGTTCTGTGGTCACAGGCGTGGTATCGAAGGAAAATCCGGTCATCTTGGAAAATACCGCATCATCATCCCAGTGCTCATATTCGTCTATGGTCTCCTGATCAAAGGAAGGATCGTAGGTATTATACGGGATCGCTTCCATGAACCAGCTGTCAATAAAGGAATCAGAAACCAGCTTGGTAATCGTTCCGTCCTCATTCACCTCATAGTCCTTGCCTTCTACCCCGTATACACAGAAGTTATAGTGCTCCTGATCCTGATACATCCAGTTGAACAGATCCAGCCAGCGGGAAACATTTTCCTGATCCGCCGCGGAAATCGCGATACCCCAGTCATAATCCTTGGTTTTGATCTTTTCCTGTTCTCCAACCATCACCATGGTCTCATAAGCGTCGGGATCCGCCGTCTTGAGAGTAGTGGAAATCAGAGATCCGGGCATTCCGTTTCTGGCAAGGCAGTTGGCAGCATTCCAGTCCGCATCGCTCTGGGAGGGATTGGTGATCAGATCCTTGTCGATATATCCTGCCTCTGCCCATCTGCTGGTGATCTCACAGAGATTTTTAAATTCTTCGGATTCAAAATAGCTGTAAACTTTATCGCCCTCTTCCTCTTCATTCAGATAGACGAAATCGTTTCCTTCATTCATGGATCTGGTTCCCTCTCCGCAGTACGACCACAGGGCATACGGCAGGAAATCGATATTCATGACGGTCCGCATATCCGGATACTTTTCCTTACACTCGGCAAATACTTCCTCAAGCTGCTCCAGCGTGGTGATGTCCTCCGGCGCGTATCCCAGCTCGTCCAGCACGTCTCCTCTCACATCAAAATACTGCATGGAACCGGAATAGGGCTTGTTTCCGAAGGGAATGGCATAAATCTTTCCATTATATTTCACGCACTCAAAGCCGTTATTTTCCCCTCTGACCTCGATCAGATCCGGCAGATGCGTTTCCAGCAGGGATTCATCGATTTCTGCAAGATATCCCTTCGTATGCCAGTCGTAATTCTGTACGATGTATTCCACTGCAAATCTTTCACCGCTTGCCAGCATGGTGGAAATATTGGTATCAGACCCCCAGGGAAGGAATTCCACCGTAAGATCGATGTTCAGATCCTCCAGAACGGCATCATGAAACTCATTCTTGAAAAATTCATCTCTCCGGGAGGTCATATCCCCGTAGAAAATCAGGCGCAGCTCAACCAGCTCCTGATCGGCCGCAGCCGTATCCTGCTCCTGTGTACCGTCCTGCGCATCAGCGCTTTCCGCCGCCTGACTCTCCCCTCCGGCAGCGCTCTGTTCCACAGCCGCTTCCGTTGCTCCGGATCCGTTCTGCCCTCCGCAGCCCGCAAGCACGGATGCCGTCATCAGAAGACTCATTGCCAGTGCCAGAAATCTCTTCTTCATCTTTTCCTCTCTTTCTGCTGCCCCATGGCAGCTTTGTGATTATTTCTATGGATTCCGCAGGCCTCAGCCCTTCACCGCCCCCACGGTAATTCCCTTTACAAAATATCTCTGTGCGAACGGATAAAATACCATCACGGGAAGCACAGTAAATACGGTCATGGCCATCCTTGCCGTATTGGACGGAAGGACAATATGCTCTCTCGCCGACTGCAGATTGGAATTGGACAGCAGTGCAGAGATATTGGACATCATATTATACAGAAGTTTCTGCAGCGTATACAGATCCGTTTTTGTGATCAGATACAGGGACAGATAGAAATCGTTCCAATACTGCAGGGCCATGAACAGGATCACGCTGACCAGTCCCACCTTTGCCAAAGGAAGCGCTATGGTAAAAAAGATCCTGGCATCGGACGCTCCGTCTATTCTGGCAGCCTCTACCAGCTCTTCCGGAACAGCCTTGAAATTATTCTTCAGCACAAACATATAAAACACGTTCATCCCGTAGGGGAGGATCAATGCCCATATGTTGTTTTGCAGGCCATAGTATCTGGTGCAGAGAATATACCAGGGCAGCAGTCCGCCGCTGAATATCATGGTAAACCAGGCAAAAAAGGAGATCGCATTCGCAAACCGATACGTTTCCTTCTTCTGTGCCGCAGCATAAGCAAACAGCGACATCACCGCCACAGAATATACCGTCCCGATCAGCGCGCTGAGAAAGGATATCCCATAGGCTCTCCAGAGCATGGTTCCCTTGTTTTCCAGAATGAACCGGTAAGTTTCCAGAGACGGATTCTGCGGCAGAAGGGAAAAGCCTTCATTGATAATAGCCGTCTCATCGGAAATGGACGCCACAAACGCGATCCAGAACGGCAGGAAACAGCTAAGTGCCATCACCCCTACGACCACATAGCAAAGCACGCTCGCTTTTGTCCGGCGCGAAGGCGCTTCTTTTCTCTTTTTCAATTCCTCCACTCTCCTTTCCGTCAGAACAGAGCATAGTCCGGATCGATCTTTTTCACCAGCAGATTGGCCCCCAGAACCAGTACGAAGCCGAACATGGACTGATAAAGCGTGATCGCCGATGCGGATTCAAACTGGCCGTTCTCAATAGCGGAACGATACACAAAGGTGGCGATCGTATCCGTGGTTTCCAGCAGGAAAGGATTCAGGCTCGTCATACCCATGATCTGATCCACCCCTCCGGCCAGAATCCCGCCTACATTCAGCAGGAACATGATAATGATGGTCGGCTTCAGCAGCGGCAGCGTGATGCGCCATATTCTCTGCCATCTGCCCGCTCCATCGATCTCCGCCGCCTCATACAGACTCTGGTCGAAGCCGGTCAGCGCGCAGAAGTAGATGATGGAACCATAACCTGCTCCCTTCCAGATCGTCGTGATGATCATGATCGGCCACCAGTAATCCGGATTGGAATACCAGGCCACCGGAGTCCCTCCCAGGGACGTGATCACCGCGTTGATCATTCCTGTATCTTCATCGAACAGCGCCAAAGCCACCATACCGACCACAATCCAGGAAATAAAATAGGGGAAAAGCATGACCGACTGCGTCACTTTGCGGTAACGCCCGCTGTTGATCTCATTGAGCATCACGGCAAGTCCCACATTGACCACCACACCGAACACGATGCTGAACCCGTTGATCACCAGCGTATTTCTCGTAGCCCGTATGGCGTTGTCAATATTCATAAAGAAAAATTTGAAATTCTGCAGTCCGACAAATTCACTTCCGAATAATCCCCCCTGATAGGTATAACGTTCAAATACCACGTACAGTCCTGCCATTGGCAGGTAAGAAAACAGGATCAGACAGATAATGCCCGGGATCGGAATCAGATAGAAAAACCATTTTTTCCGGATCTCCTGAAGCAGGCTCATCCGCCTGCCCGGAACAGCTGTCGTTCCGCCCGCGGCTGAACTCTTTTTCATTCCCATACCTCCTCTTTCTTCTTTTCTTTTTTCATTCTTCTGATATCCCGGCCTTTTGCTCCGCCTTTCAGATATCTTTCTCCGTTGGTGCTTTGGATGTGGTCAGCTTAGCATCGGCTATCATCATATTCAACCACAAATAGTTTTGATTGCTTAAAAAAATATACATTTTTTACAGTTTTCAAATTTTTTAAGCTCTATTTTTTTAAATTTAACCATCTTTTTCTGTCATTTTTTAAACGTGCCTGCTATTTTCACGATAAAGCCGCCCGTTATCCCGGATTTCTCATTTTAACATTTCCAAAAAGCAAAAAGACGATGCCTGCGTTCATGGCAGACACCATCTTTTTCTTTTCATCAGATCAGACTGACCGTTGTCGCTTTCACTCCGGCACTTAATCCCCGATTTCAAACCGCTCCCGGTAATGCAGCGCCAGCGTATGTCCTTCCCCAAACGTAACCGGAAGCCAGATATAGGAGCAGCGTTCAAAATTCTCCGTATTGTGCCGCTCCGCCATGTGGATGTACAGATCCTTCTCTCCCTCCACCCGGAAAATATATGTGCTCTGGGACTGGAACGTGGTATGGGTCTCATCCCCCACACAGGGATCTCCCATATCCTCCCATTCTCCCATCAGATCCTTTGTGCGGAAATATTTCGCCTGATTTGCCGCCCAGGAGGTGAGGTCGGAGGT
The DNA here is from genome assembly GCA_900544445.1 of uncultured Lachnospiraceae bacterium. Lineage (GTDB taxonomy): Bacteria > Bacillota > Clostridia > Lachnospirales > Lachnospiraceae > Eisenbergiella > Eisenbergiella intestinigallinarum. The sequence continues at coordinate 29,393 of UQVK01000025.1, read as the reverse complement.
TATCATATAATAATAGCCGTCATGCTTTACCAGAGCCGCCGCCTCCCGCCAGAACGCAGCGTTGATCCTTCTGTACCGGTCGGTAAAGGAAAGATAATCGTCAGACAGACGGACGATGTGCAGGCACCGGTCCTCCCCCACCTGCCTGTCATATATGAAATACGCGCTGCCGTCCTCGTCCTGAAATACCGTGCTGTCCCGCACAAGCCCCTTTTCGTCGATGGGGCGCGACGCGCCAAGCCAGGTATAGCTTCCGTTGACCCGGTCGCAGACCGCCACGCCCGCCTCCGCGGTTCCTTCTGTAAATCCGTGATCCCCCGGATATTTGACATAATGGCACCACAACACATACTGTCCCGTCGTCCGGTTATACACGATCTTGGGCCGTTCAAAACGCATGGGCGCATATAACGGGCTTTCCGGATCCTGCGAGCAGGCCAGGATCACGCCTTCATATTTCCAGTGATACAGGTCCTCCGACTCGTACATGACCACGCCTTCTGTGGTGGTCTGGCCGCCCAGCCCGTCCCCGGCAAAGGGCAGAGGCCGTAGCGCCTGACCATACCAGTGATATTTCCCGTCCGCATAGATGATTCCTCCGTCGCTGGCATTGATGATATTTCCGTCCGTATCGAACCACTGCACATATTCATCAATCTTTCCATTCACGATCTGGCCGTTTTCCATGGTCTGCCTCCTTCTTTCTTTAAATTCTTCCATCCGATTCCCTTCTCCGGGCCGCTGTCCCGGCGCTGGTTTCAGCATATCTCACTGACACTGCGGGCGCAATATCACTTTTTTCGGAAGCTTTTAATAAATAAGGAAAATTTTCATGAAATGAAAAAGAAGCGTTGTCCCATCCGACTGAACCACCACGTCATGGCCCAACAGTACGCCGGAGCTTCCCGATAACCACATGGCACATGCCAGTCTTTTAAGCGCCGGCGTCTATGACGAAGGCGGCAGTACCCGTCCGGGCCCCTGCCGCCTGAAAAATCTGGTTATCTGCGGAAATGGCATGATCAACGGAAACGGCTTCCGTCTGGCTTACAACGAAGGCCCCAACCATCATGATGCGGGGGGAGGATGTCCCGTCCCCTTTTCCACAAGACAGGCCCCCACCCTGCGCGGCCGCTGTATCCTTCTGCAGAATGCACAAAATGTCTGCGTCCGGGATCTGACCGTCTGCTACGGCCCCTCCTGGACCATCCATGCCATTTACTGCGAACATGTTTCCTTCGAGCATTTACAGATTATCTCAAAGGGAGACGGCACCACAGGCGCGGCGGACGACATCTGTATTCTGAACGGAGACGGTATCGACCCGGACTCCAGCCGGCATATTCAGATCTTCGACTGCGTTTTTCATACCGGAGACGATGCCGTCGCCATCAAATCAGGGCGCAACCGGGAAGGAAATGAACTGGACCTTCCCTCTGCCCACATCCGGGTCACCGACTGCGAAAGTTCCGATTCCAAAGGCGGCTTCTGCATCGGCAGCGAACAGTCCGGAGGCGCGCATGACATTTTATGGCAGAACCTTACCGTGAGCCGCATTTCTGGAGGATGCCTATCACAATTCCAATGCCAATCCGGCGAAAGTCCTGCCGGAAATCTGTCATCAGACCTTTGAAAACATCCGCTGCACCGGGACACATGCTTTCGGCATCCGAATCGTCGGGCTGGAAGACGGAAAGCTTTTTACCCTCCGGAACACGGAACGGATCTCCTTCCGGCAGGATGCCTGTTCAGAAGTTCTAAACCGCCAGTAAACACCATCCGCTTTTATTTTCTTAAAAAAGATGATATCCATCGTTCTGACAGATATCATCTTTTTCATATTTCCCGCATCCCTGATTCTTCGCCAAAAGCGCATCATGTCTGCACGGTTTATCAGGCTTTCTTTTTTCTGTTCCGCTGTATTACCGAGCTTTTAAAGGCCTTATACATGGCCGGGGACAATTCAGGGGCATCTTCATCAAAAACAATCGGCTTTCTCTTTGCTTCTGTTACCTCCTGTAACTGTTCTCTGGTCGGCTTCTGTCCTTTTTCAATAGTGTATGTCCTGATCATAATACAGCCTCCTTTCCGTTTCCGTTGCCACTCTGGCAGAGATTAAGCGGATGTTTTCCTTTCTTTCTGTAAACACTACAAACAATACATCTCCTACACAACCTATCGCTATATATCTATCCTCTTCCATACTATGCTCAAAATCATACATTTCTATATAATTTTCATCTTCAAAGACAAATGCAGCCGTCTCGAATGAAATTCCATGTTTTCTCTGATTTATCCGATTTTTTTCCTCATCCCATTCAAATCTCAACTTTTCGCCCCCCGTTTTTGATCTTTTTTTTATTTTAACATGGAATCCTCTTTTTTTCCATCCTGCAGCAGCTTTAATCGTCGCCAGTCAACCTCTCCCTCATAACCCCATACCACCGCTCTGCGATCTGACGTATCCCTTCCAGCGAAGGATGCGTCAGATCCTGGGAGATCATCGCAGGGTCGTTCAGAAGCTCCAGCCCGTCTGTAAACACCATCCGTTTCCCAACGGCATATTTTTTCACAATGCTCCGGAAATCCGCCGCTTTCTGCGGATCGCTCCCGAAGCAGCCGAAGATGCTGGTCACAAAAACAGGCCGCTCGTCCGCCCCCAGCACCGCCAGAAATTCTCTGACACGCTCCTCAAAGGTCTCCCGGCTGTACTTCTCCAGCATGTTGATGCCAAGCTCCACGGAGGCGAAATCCCAGTCCCGGCGGCTGACGAGATATTCCGCAAGGGCCTTTTCCGCCCGCGCGCTTCCCGCCGAGCCGAGGTTGAGATAATCACAGCCGAATCTCTGCGCGATCCGGAAGGGATAGGTGCAGGGCATGGCGAGCGCCAGGCTTCCGTGGGTGATGGAGGAGCCGTATGCCAGGTAGGTCCTTGACGGATAATCCTCCGGCGACGGCGCTTCCACATCCCCCTCCACGCTAAGATAACAGCAGGTTCCATAGGGCAGGACCACCCGCACCACCTCCGGGTTAAAGGCCAGACCTCTTTCCTGCGTAACCTCTTTCAGGAACGCCAGGTTCTTCGGTTTCTCCACTCTCAGGGCCGTTTCCTGCGTCAGGATCGTTCTGCTGGAATTCTCCCAGCCTCCCTGAAAGGAACCGTAGTAAATATAAGCGGTCTGCGCTTCCGCAGCTTCCTCCGCCCGCAGCCTTATTGTCGCCGCATCTCCTCTGATCTTAAAACGCAGCTCCACGCCCGTGCCGTATGCGGCAACTGCGGAAGCTCCTTCCTCCATCCGTTCCGTCACTGACACCGGGAGCCGGGACATCCGCCAGCCTTTTTCCGTTTCCGTCATTTCCTCCACGTTGTGAAAGTCGATTCCGTCTTTAATCATCCTGTTTCCTCCCTTTTCTCTCTGAGCTTTCCCTGCCGCAATAAAAAAAGGCAGCGGCATATTTTTAAGATACACCGCCGGCCTGTCGTCTGCAATTTCTAAATTTACGGATTTTTTTCTTTTTTTACAAACTGTATGAGAAACGATCCCGCATCACTCATTCCACCATCCCATAGGACGCCATCCGGATCTTCCTGACCGCCTCCGTGGTTCCCGCACCGCACCGCTGGATGAAGTAAAGGACAGCAAGATCATCCGCCGGAGACATGCTCACATAGGTTCCGGTCCAGCCGTCCCAGCCGTATTCACCCGGGCTGGCGTTGGCGCGAAGCGCCGTCTGGTCCGTCAGCACCCGCATCAGGCAGCCATAGCCGTAGCCCCTCAGGGCGTCCCAGTTAAAATCGATCAGCTGAGCCGGGGTGAGGCGGTTCTGCGTCATGAATTCCACCGTCCGTTTTCCCAGGATCCGTCTTCCCTTAAAGCTGCCCTTCTGCAGCATCATGCAGGCAAAATGAGAATAATCCTCCGCCGTGGAAACCAGGCCCGCCCCGCCGGATTCAAAGGCCACGTCCTCTCCGTAGTATTCTCCCAGGTAGCAGCCGGTATAGGGCGAAAGTCTCTTTTCTTCCGCCTCCCACTGATAGATCTGCGCCAGGCGCTCTCTTTTTTCCGCCGGGACGAAAAAGCCCGTATCCGGCATGTCAAGAGGGTCAAACAGCTCCTTTCGCAGAAAATCTCCGAACCGCAGGCCGGAGACGACCTCCGCCACGCCGCCCAGCACATCTGCGGAAAGACCGTACATCCATTTCTCTCCCGGCTGGTTCAGAAGCGGAACCGCGGCGATCCTGCGCAGATATTCCTGCGTATCCACCCGTTCTCCCCGCATCCTCCTTCCGATCAGCTCCCGGTAGATGCCCTCCATTTCCAGGCCGGGCTCCGTGACGCCGCCGGGGCCGGTAATTCCGGAAAGCATGTTCATCAGATCCCAGAGGGTGATCTCCCGGGACGCCTTTTCCAGTCTTCCCGGCCCCTTCCATACCTGCATCCCGGCAAATTGAGGCAGATATCTGCTTACAGGGTCGGAAAGCTCCAAAAGCCCCCGCTCCGCCAGGAGCATGACCGCCGCGGATGTGATGGGCTTGGTCAGGGAAAACAGGCGGAAAATGGTATCCTCCTTCATGGGAAGCTTCTTTTCCAGATCCGCACAGCCGAACGCTCCGGCGTACAGCTTCTCCCCCTTTAAAAGCACCAGCGCGCATGCGCCGGCGATCCGGCCCGCTTCGACCTCCTTCTGAATGATCCGGTCCACCGCCGTTTTGTATTCCTGCCGATTCAACACATTCACCTCTTTCTTCTGTTCCGCCGTCCGGCCTTCCCTCCGCCGTCCGCGCGGCAAAGCGCACCCTGCCAAAGAACCTCTGCCGCCCGGACCGGGAATCCGGCCCGGCTCAGATCTCCGCCGTGTATTCCTTCCTGCCCTCCACATGGGGGATCAGGACCTTTCTGTCCGGATGCCTGATGCGGATGTGATAGCGGCAGCCCCGGAAAAGGCGTTCCACCGTCACGTCCGTCCAGCCCTCCGGCAGGCAGGGGGCGATCTGAAGGCCGTCCCAGACAGGCCGGATCCCCAGCAGATACTGCGTCGCCGCCAGATACATCCAGGCGGCCGTTCCGGTCAGCCAGGAAACGTTGGCCAGACCGAATTTATCGCTCTCCGGGCCAAAGATGTTGGAGGAGTATACATAGGGCTCCGCACGGTATCGCTCCTGTCCGGCCTTTTGCTGCGCGGCCATGGGAAGAAGCTGATGATAGTATTTCCAGGCATTCTCTCTCCTGCCCAGCATGCACTCCGCGATGATCGCCCAGGTATTGGCATGGCAGAACACGCTTCCGTTTTCTCCGCAGCCCGTATTATAATAGGTCAGCGGATCCTCCTTTGACGGATAGTCCTTCATGGCGGGATGGATCTTTTTGATGCCGAGCTCCGTATCCAGAAGCCGCTTTACGCTGTCCATGGCAGCGATCTGCTTGTCCGGATCTCCCAGGCCGCTGATCACCGCCCAGCTCTGGGCATTGAGCCAGATCTTTGCCTGCGGTTCCTTCGCCGAACCGATGAAAACGCCCTCGTCCGTAATGCAGCGCCGGAACCATTCTCCGTCCCAGGCCAGGGTGTTCATCAGCTCCCGCTGTCTCTCATACAGCCTGCGGCATTCTTCGGCAAAAGCGGTCTCCGCCTGCGCGGCGCGTCCATCCTGTGCGGCATGTCCGTCCTGCGCGGTGTGTCCGTCCTGTGACGCGCGTCCGTCCTGCACGGACACATATTTCTGCGCCTCTCCGGAAGCGGCGATCCGCTCCGCCAGCTCCTCCATCATCCGCAGAACCGTGCCGAACTGCATGCCCGTCCAGATGCTCTCGCCCTTTCCCTTCCGGCAGACCTTGTAAAGCATATCGTTCCAGTCGGAGCAAAGCATCAGCGGAAAGCCATGCTCTCCCATATGCTCCTTCGTAAAATCAATGGAACGCTTCATGTGCTCCCATACCGTCGCGCTGCCGCCGTCGTAAAAAGGGATCCGGGTTTTCAGATAATCCAGCCGTCCTTCCTCCACAGCCATATGATACCCATCCATTACCAGCCAGAGATGGTTGTCGGAGTGGATCCTGGTGACCGGCTCCCACCCTTCCGTGGGGAAGAAATAATGGTTGCAGTGCCCGTCCGCATACTGCTGGGTAAACAGCAGGTTCAGCTTTTCCTTCGCCCGCCGCGCGTCCAGAGGGATCATGGCGAGAATGTCCTGGGCCGTGTCCCGCATGCCGACGCCCCGGAAGGTTCCGGTGGCGTAATAGCTGATATTCCGGGAAAACAGGAAGTTGCGTTCCGCCTGGTAAGGGTTCCAGATGTTGATCATCCGCTGCGCGTCCGGGTCGGGGAGGGAACACTGAAATCCCTCAAAGAAGTCCTTCCAGCTTTCCCCAAGTCTTCTCAGCGACTCCTCCGCGAAGCCTTCTTCCCGGCAGTGCTCCACGCTTTTTCTGATCTCTTCTTCCGTCATGGCGCAGCCAAGGTAAACGCAGATTTCCTTTTTCTCTCCCGCCTTCAGCTCCACGGGGATCTGCAGGGCAAAGCAGGGATCTCCGCCGTACATGGTGGAGCCTGCCAGCTCCCCGCGCTCCACTCCCACCGGATCTTCCTCGCTCCGGTAGCTTCCCACAAACACGTCCCTGTCACAGTCAAAGGAACGGATCGGCGCATTGCAGGCAAAATAGACCAGAGGCGTCTCATCCGGCTTCGGCTGATCCTCCACCCCGTAGCGGTACACCAGAATGTCGTCCATATTCCAGGCGGAAAGCTGATGTTTGTTGTAGCACTGCCACTGCAGCTCCCGCATGAATTCCATCATGCCGAGCTCCACATAGGGAAAGAGGGTCAGCTGTCTGTCCCGCCCGGAAGAAAGCTCCAGCCTCCAGACCATCGCATTCTCCATGGGGCTGACGAAGCAGGTTTCTCTCACCCGAAGCTGGTCCCGCTCCGCCTCGTATCTGGTATAGCCCATGCCGTGGGCGGCTTCCCATTTCTCCGGCTTTCGCGCACAGGGCTCGCAGGTGGGGCTCCAGACCTGATTTCCCTCTTTGATATAGGTATAAAAACCGCTTCTGTCCGTGGGCAGGTGAAAAAAGCGGTAATGATTGATCCGCCAGATCTGCGGGGACTTGTAAAAGGCGACGCCGCCTCCCGCCTGGGAGATCATGGCATGGAAGGTCCCGTTGGACAGATAGTTCATCCAGGGCGTCGGCGTTCTGTAATCGTCTATCAGGATCTCTCTCTTCTCATCGTCAAACCGGTACATTTCCCGCTCCTTTCACACAGCGCAGCCACTCGCCTGCCAGCAGCCCGTTCCCTGCCGGCGTCAGATGAATGCCGTCCACCGACCAGAAGCTGGCCGGGGCCCTCCGGCAGGCATCCTCGAACAGCTGTCTTGAGGGCACCAGCACAGCTCCGTACTTTTCCGCAAGCATTCCGACGATATCCGCCTCTTTTCGGATGCGTCCGTACCATACCTCCCAGTTTTCGATGATATCCGTGCCGTAGGATACCTCCTCCGGCTTCAGGCGGCACAGGAAGGGCTCGCAGAGCACCAGCGCCGCGTCCGGTCTTGCCTGCTTCACCTCATACAGCATCCTGTCGTAGATGAAGCCGAATTTTTCCGGATCCGCGCCCTTATTCATGCGCAGGTCAAATCCCACGTCATTGACGCCGCAGAGGATGCTGAGCACCTGAAAATCCACATTCAGCGTATCCTCGATCCATCTGGCGTACAGATCCATGATCCGGTTTCCGTTCACGCCGTGGTTCAGCACCCGGACATCGGGATTTTCACTCATCAGAACCTGAGCGATGTGATTCACATATCCTACTCCCAGAAACCGGTTCGGGTCATTTCCGGGCTCCTTGTCCCGGCAGGCATCCGTCAGGGAATCTCCCTGAAAAAGTACTGTCGTCATTCTTTTTTCCTCCATTCTCAGACTTCCGGAACATCCCCGGGCGGGAGCCGGCACATTTTCCGTTTTTTTCATTCCGTCGGTTCCACCACGCAGTTTCCGTACATATGGGCCGCCGTCAGAGGCGTCACGGAATGAAACAACGTACAGGGATAGCGATACTTTTCCAGCTCCGGAAGTCTCAGTTCCGCCTCCAGCCAGAAATGCTTCGTATCCGGCTCCAGCCCGAGCTGTGAAAGCTCCACCTCCGCTTCCCCGCATCCGCCGGGAACCGTCACGCTCCGGATCTCCTTTACCTTCGGTTCGTTTTTAAACACCAGCGTGATCTCCAGCGGGCAGCGAAGCTGCGGCGCGGCCTCATATCCGCCGTTTCGGTACAGCACCGCGGGCACCACGCCGAAATCCGTCTCCTCCACGGAGAATACCGCTTCTCCCTCCTGTCTGGGCACCGGCTGCGCCGCATGCAGGATCAGGCTGCAGTCCTCTCTTTTCAGAAGCTCCGAGGAAAGATGCAGTCTGTCGTTTCGGATTCCCATCCGGAGGCTTCCCGGCCGTTCACCGAAATAATTTACGAAAGGAAGGCAGACCGCCTTTTTCTCCTCCCATTCCCGAAGCACACAGTCCAGCGCAAGATACTGCCACGCGCACCGGATCTCCGGATCCTCCGACTGCAGCGCCAGCACATATTTTCCGGCGCTCAGACGGACAGGACAGGCGATCCTTACCTCTTTTCCCGCGGGAAGCCGTACCGTCCTCTCGCTCCTGTCATACTCTCCCAGATGAGCCGGGGAGATCTCCAGCCGGATCTTTTTTTCTCTCTCCTCCTGCGAAGGATTCGTAAGGCTCAGGACCACCGTTCCCGCATAGGAGCCGTCCTCCTGCAGAGTGAATGGACCGTCCGTTTCGAGACGGGTACGGATCATGGAAAGCGGCTCCGCTTCCGGATCCTTCCGGAAGGCTACGCCGTTTACGTGCTCCAGACACAGCAGGCCGCAGCTTTCCGCGTCATGGACGGTTTTTCCGAGGATCTTTATCTTTTCAAAGCGCACGCCCTGAATATCGTGCTGCGCGCTGTAGCCCTGCAGCCTGGAATCCGACAGCAGCCTGTCCAGACCGGGACGGCCGTTCACCTGGATATTGGAAAACGTGATATTGCGGATATCTCCCATCCGGTTATCCCGGTTCCAGTAGGAGGGCGCGATCCGGATGTCGAAAAGCTGGGCGCCCGGCGCGTCCTCGATGCGGATGTTGTCAAACACGATATCTTCCACCCTGGCCCGGTCCCCGTGGTGGATCCCCATCAGCGGATATCCGGTGGGAGAATGCAGCACATCGATGTTCTCAAACCGTACGCCTCTCACATGATCCGCCCGAAGCTCCACGCCCACCTCCATGGGCCTTGCGAAATCATTCCACAGGATACAGTTCCGAAATACGACGTTTTCCACATCTCCGGTATCCAGCGCCTTAACGACGAGTGAATCGTCCCACACCCGGGTGAATACGCCCTGCACCAGCACATTTCGGGAGCCGCACACATCCACCCCGTCGGAATTTCCCCGGCAGCCTATGATCTTCACATTATCCACCAGAACGTTCTCACAGCCGTTGATCCGCAGGCTCCAGTCGTTGCTGTCCATGATGGTGATGTCCCGGATCGTCAGATCCTTACAGTACATGGCGTTGACGCAGCGCTGATAGACGTTTCTCATCTCCAGAGGATATTTCTCCATGGTGAGCACGCCGTAGCCGCAGACCGTCACGCGGTCGCAGTGATCCAGGTCCAGCTTTCCGTTCACATAAGCCCCTTCCTCCAGATACACCACCGTATCATCCTGCGTGACCGTAAGGATTCCCGCATCATGCACTCCCGCGGGGAAGTAGAGAAGCCTTCCCTCCTCCTTTTCCTTCTCCCAGCAGCCCGGCGCGTCCTCATATGCCGGTTTTTCCGCCAGAACCAGCAGATTATCCCGGCAGGATCCGTTGATCTCCAGGGAAAATTTTACCGGCCCGTCCAATCGGATCCGGATTGTCCCGTCCTTCAGCTCCGGCTTCAGCCCCAGGCTGAGCGGCCGGATCACGGCGCTGTGCACTGCTGCGGCGCTTCGTACCGTCAAAAACGTCGTGCCGCTTACGGGAAACTGCACATACTCCATCTTCCGGTTTTCCAGATAGGGGGACGGATAGATGGAGGCCGTCCTGATCTTCAGCTCCGTATCGTCCTGATATACCTTATAGTTCATCTTTACCTCCATGCCGAAGCGTCGCAAATCCGCCTCCAGGCTTATCATACAAAAGGCGGAAGAGGCCTCTTTTACTCCTCTCCCGCCCGCAGTCTGCGGATCCGCCGCGGCCCTGCCGGCCGCGGCCTCCGCCTGTTTCAACTCATTTTACGGCTGTTCTTTTCTTACCAGGAAGTAATATTGTTGGCTTCCACGTATGCGTCGATCTGGCTCTGAAGCTCTGCGATCAGGGTATCTACTCCGGCGGCCTTGCGTTCCGCAATCCACTGATCCAGTGTAGCTTCCCAGTTGTCTCCCGTATAGCCCTTGCTGATCATTGCGCCATACTCGTCGTCGATGGCCTTCAGCGCCGCACAGATGTCCTGAACGTTGCTGTTGTCAAAGGTAAAGTTGTTGAACGGGCTTACGATTGCATCCTTTTCCTGCTCCAGCAGCTCGTCATAGTAGCCGGGGGTGTCCGCCTGAGTCACCAGGGAATTTTTACAGGTTCCGACAGTCCATTTCCAGAGGCCGTAATCTGCATCGGAAGTTCCCTGCGAACCGTAGGATGTGGTGATCGTTCCGTCGCCGTTGTCTGTATAATGTTCGCCTTCCACGCCGTAGATCAGAAGCTGATACAGTTCCGGCTCGGTATACAGGGCGTTCAGCACCATCATTGCGCGCTCCGGCTCATCTGCGCAGTACGGAATCGCCATGGCGCTGGCATCACCCTTGCTCATGTAGCCCTTGTCCTCGATCTGTATCAGGGAAATGTCCACACCTGCCTGGGCGGTATACATATCAGCCGTGCTGGGCGTCAGATCGTTATGCACGTCGATCACTGTGGTATTGGGAGTAAATTCACCGCCGGTCACAAAGCTTAAGGTTCCCTTTTCCAGAGAAGCGATATCGGAACGAATATATCCCTTTTTGTAGAAGTCGGCGGTATTCTCCGCAAACACACGGTAGTAGTCCGTATCAATGGCATCGATAACCGTAAAGGTATTATCCTTATGCACTACGCCCACATTGTTGTCACGGATCTGAAGGCTGTTCTCAGAGGAGAAATGCTGTGCATAGCACCAGTCATAGAAAATACCGGTGTTCATGCCCGCATACAGCTTATCATTGTCCTGAAGTGCCTTAAAATAAATGTCCAGCTGATCAAACACAGCCTGAAAATCATCAGTAGAGGAATAATCATTCCACCATTTGGATACGACCGCCTGTGTATCCTCCAGCCAGGTATCTCCAGCCAGCTGAGCGAACTCCGTAGGAATCTTGAAGGCGCGCACATTGCTGTACAGGCCCTGCCAGCTGATCAGATAATAAAGCAGATCGTCTTCGGCATACCGGTGCATGTCCAGAATTTCGTCTCCCAGTTCCTCCCTGATGCCCTGGCCATACTGATCCACCAGATCATCCAGCGGCATCAGATTTCCATCCTTGATATCATCCGCAATCGTTCCGGTCACCCAGCTTGCTACCCAGGCAAGGTCAACACCTTCTCCGGAAGCCAGCATCTGGTCGAATTTTTCCGGATACTCGGTCGTAGTCATACAGGTGATCTCCACCGTCGTATTGGGTACATATTCCTGAAGCTTTTCATTGAACAGTTCCCATACCTCATCGGAATCCTTCTGCTTTCCGGGGCCTCCAAGCCACAGCTGAATGGTCACAGGCTCCAGCTCCTCTGCCGCCGCCTGTTCGCTTCCCGCTTCGGTCTCCGCTGCTTCCGTGTCCGCTGCGGCAGCTTCCGTGCTCTCCTCTGCCGTCACCGCCTCAGACGCTGTACCAGCGCTGCTCCCGCAGCCGCCCAGACATGCCGCAGCCGTCATGACCGCCGCCAGAAACAGACTTATTGCTTTCTTTCTTTTCATTACTCATCCTCCTTACTCTTTATCTATCCCATCAACAACCCGTTACAGGCCGTGATTTTCTTGCCTGACTCCGTCCGCACGCCAGCCGGCCTGCAGCGGATATACCCTCTTTTTCTGTCCATCAGGCTGTTAGCCTTTCACTGCTCCGATAGTCAGGCCCTGTGAAAAATACTTCTGGAAGAAAGGGAATACCACCAGCATCGGACCCGCTGCCACCACGCAGAGCGCAAATTTCAGAGATTCGCTCGGCATGTCGCTGACTCCCATAGTCACGTTTCCCATGGCTGTCTGAGAAAGATTTTTCAAAAATTCCGCCTCATCCATCAGCCTCTGCAGCAGATACTGCAGGGTATAGAGGTTTTCATCCCGGATGTAGATCATTGATGTGGTATAATCGTTCCACTTGCCTACCAGCGTCATAAATCCGAGCGACGCAAACACAGGCGTTGACAACGGGACCACGATCTTAAAGAAAATCGTCAGCTCCTTCGCTCCGTCCAGATGGGCCGATTCAAACAGCGATTCCGGAAGTCCCTTGAAAAACGTTCTGAATACCATGGTATTCCATGCGCCTCCGGCAATGCCGGGAAGGATATATACCCAGAAGCTGTTGCTGATACCGTAATACTTGGCGTACACGATATAATTGGGGATCATGCCCGCCGAAAACAGCATGGTAAAGAAAATAATGATCGTAACCGGCTTGCGGAACCGGAAGTTGCTTCTGGAAAGCGGATACGCCGCCATTCCGGCAACCACGCAGGCCAGCAGCGTTCCGATCCCGGCCTGAGCAAAAGTCACGATGTACGCCCGCACCATGCGCGCTCCGTTATGAAACGCCGACTGATAGGCCTGCGTGGTAAATTCCTTCGGGATCAGGCTGAATCCCTTCCCCGCAGTCAGCCAGCTCTCGCTTGTGAAGGAGGCCGAAACCACCAGCAGAAGCGGGATAACGAAACAGGCGCACATCACGATAAAAAACAGATTCAATATAATATCAAAGGTCCGATGCTTTTTTTTGCTGATATTTGTGTTATTCATGCCGCGCCTCCTAAAACATGGAATTGTCCGGAGAGATCTTCCTGACGATCAGGTTTGTGCCGAGCACGAGAATCATTCCCACCACAGACTGTACCAGTCCTACCGTCGCCCCCATGGCATAAGTCCCATTCTGAAGCGCCCTGTACACATAGGTGTTCAGAATATCCGTTGTTTCATACAGGATCGTAGAATTTCTCGGGATGATATAAAACAGGTCGAAGTTTCCATTGATCAGGCTTCCAGCGCCCAGTATGGTGAAAATGCATACCAGAGGAATCAGGTGTGGAAGCGATATGTAACGCATCTTCTGGAACCGGTTCGCTCCGTCAATCTCCGCCGCCTCATACAGGGAAGGATCGATTCCCATGAGAGAAGCAAAATACATCATGGATCCCATTCCGATTCCCTTCCAGATATTCACAATGGTCAGAATCGCCGGCCAGTAGCCGGGTTTCATGTAGGCATCCACCGTCTGCGCCCCGAACAGGCTCAGAATCTGATTCATCAGACCGCCTCTGGGGCTCAGCACCGCATAGGTCACATATCCTACGATAACCATTGACATGAAATTGGGAAATGTGATGATCGTCTGATAAGTCTTTAACGCCTTCCTGCTCCTGACTTCAAAAAGCAGCAGCGCGATGATCATGTTGGTGATTGGGCCTATGATCATGAACCAGGCGCCGTACGCCACCGTGTTGCGCAGGATCCTTCCCATGGAAGTGGAGGTCACCATCCATTTAAAATTCTCCAGTCCCACCCAGTCGCTTCCCAGAATCCCTCTGCTGAACTTATAGTCCTTGAAGGGGATCGTAATCGCAACTCCCATCGGAATATAATTGAACAGAATATATGCTGCCAGAGCGGGAACGCACAGAAGCAGCAGCTCCCAGCTCGCCTTGTCTTTCCAGATACTCTTTTTTCTCATGGTATACGTGCCGCTTTTCTTTTTTCTTACCGTGTTTCCTCCCATTCCTCATCACCTCTCAAACCAGTTTCTTTTGCGCCGTTTCCTTTTCGTTGATTTTATTATGCACTTCCCTGCCTTTCCTCTCAACCGGGTGAGAGGACATGGCAGTAGAAAAAGAGGACAACCCTTCCGGCCGAAGGAATTGTCCTCTTTTTCTGAGCTGCATTTTTCCTGTTCTATCTGCGCTCCCTGTTATACTGTTTTTTATACGGTCCTGAAATGAATCGTCACGCGAATTCCGCCTTCCTCCGATCTGCTCACGGAAAGACCATACTCCTCTCCGAAGATCAGTTTCAGACGCTGATCCACGTTGCGCATCCCGATATGGCGGCTCCGGGTGATGGAGGATTCATCCAGCTGCTCTGTCAGCTTTTCCAGATCCTCATCTGAAATCCCCATTCCGTTATCGGTCACATACAGATAAATGTCCTCTCCCTTCTTCTCTCCCCGCAGCCAGATCCGTCCGTCGCTCCGCTTATGTGCCAGGCCATGCTGAATCGCATTCTCGATCAGCGGCTGCAGGGTCAGCTTGACGATCCGTTCCCGGTTCAACTCCTCCGGGATCTCCTGGTACAGACTCACTCTGCCGTGATAGCGAAATTCCACAAGCTTTACATAAAGCTTCACATGCTCCAGCTCCTCCTCCAGAGGAACCAGATAGTTTTCCGTAGCAAGACTGATCCGCATCATTTTTCCCAGGGTATAGATCATTTCCGTAACCCGGTTGTCTCCATTGAACAGAAGCGCCGCCGTATTTCCGATGACCTCCAGAGTATTAAACAGGAAATGTGGATCGATCTGGGTCTGCAGGGCGCATATCTGTGCATTATGCAGGCTGACCAGCCGTTCGCTCACCTGCTCATTCAGATCATCCCTTTCTTTTTTCGCGGAAAGGATGCTCCTCTGAATGGCTTCGATCTCATCCACATGCTCCTTTCTGTCCCACTCTGTCAGCATGGACATGTCAGCGAGCAGATGAATGGTCTTGCGGATCGGGCGGTATACCCATACAGCAAGAAGGCTCGCCAGGAGCAGGCAGACCACGCTGATGAGAACTGCGATATTCCTCATCCTGCTGTCCGCAGCCCGGTTCTGTTCCGCGAACCTCTCCATGGTGCTCAGATACAGATATCGCAGTCCGTCATCCTCAGAACGAATCTCTGATACCACATAGCTGGTATCCCACAGCGTACACACTCCGGAAAAGGTTTCCTCCCGGCCCGTCAGCCTTCTGAGCTCATCCAGCTCCGTTTCCTCCTGAAGCAGCCGATATTCATCGCTGTAAACCAGCGTTTCCATATCGTCGTCAAAGATCAGAAGTCTGGGGCCATAATCCGTATTCCGGTACCGGCCGCTTCCGATATAATCCCCCAGCTTTTCCACATCAATATTGATCGCCACGAGTCCCGCATTGTTTCCCCTTCCCAGGCTGACCGGATACAGGATGCTCAGAAGATAGGGATAATGATTATTTTTGATTCTCGGAAGTAGTTCAATCCGTTCCGGCATGTCACTGGAAAAGGCATCCAGTACCTCTTTGTCCTGAAATTCCCCGTATCCGGAAACGCCCAGCTCTGATACCACCTCCTGTGGTTCCGCAAAATACAGATAGATCGAATCGATGTAGTCGTTTGCATTCCGAATAAGGGCCAGCATCTCGATCAGGCTGTCCAGCGTTCCTGTGGTATCATCATTTACCGAAGCCCTGGTGGCAAGATACTGGACATTGCTGTTTCTGGAAAGGCTGGAGGCCATATTTTTCACAGAAAGGATCACAGAATTCACATTATCATAGGCCTGTACGAGCGACGCCTCGTTTCTTCGCAGGATCTCCTGCCTGGTATTTTCCCGAAGCTGTCTCCCATACCAGAAGGACAGCCCTGTTGCCGGAAGCACCAGGCAGACGAACAGCAGCAGGAAATATCTCACCAGAATCCGGCTGAACCGGTAATCCTTCAGATAGGACAATCCCCGCCGAAAGCGTCCGGAGAAAGAATCCTCCCTGTATTTTTTTCTTTTCCTTTCCGAAACGGTTTCTCTGTCTTTTTTCATGCTTCCGCCTGTCTCCGTCTCTGATACTCCCTCACCGTACAGCCCACTCTCTTTTTAAAGATCTGCTGAAAATATTTTTCATCATGATATCCCACTGCCGCCGGGACATCCGCCGCATCCATCCCTTCTTCGTCCATCAGCCGCATGGCCCCCTCGATCCGCACCCGGATCAGATAATCGGTAAAGGTTTCGTTCATCTCATTCCGGAATCTCCGAATGAAATGTCTGGGGCTCAAATGGACGAAATCCGCCACATCGCGGTAGGTGAAATCATCTCCCAGATGATTGTTGATATAATTGCACGCCTTTGAAATGCTGTCGTCCGCCGCCGGCCGTTCCGTTTTCACAAGCCCGCGCGATACCAGCTCATCGTTCAGCCTCCTCAGAAGCGCGATCAGTCCCTGCGGGCCGTCTTCCCCCTCCCCGGAAAGCGGAACCGTCTTCAGCTGCTCCCCGAAGCGTTCCGCCAGATCCGGAGCCCTGTTCACCAGACGTACCTGCAACTGATCCAGGAGTCTTTTGGCCAGGATCTCCCGGATCTGCGCGGGGGCATCGCTCATCAGTGGCTTCAATTTGGCGTAGGCCAGCCAGGTTTTTTCTCCTTCGCCCATAACGGAGCCCGCCACTCCTCTGGTAAGAGAAAGGATCTGGTCGTACTCCTCCTCTCCAAAACTCTGCAGGAGCTGCTCCTCATGCGCAGCCTCATCCATCTCCACCTTGATCTGGGCGAAAACATTTCTCAGCTTTTCATAGTCGATGGGTTTAAGAAGATATTCGTATACATGGCACCGCATGGCCTCTCTGGCATATTCGAACTCCCGATAGCCGGACAACAACACCACCTTCATCCAGGGATATTTCTCCCGCTTTTTCCAGGAGCTTCAGCACATCGCTCCCGTCCTCCAGCAGGGCAGCTACCTCAAATCCCATGGCATTCCAGTCGTTGCGGTAATACAGTCCGGCCCGAATCAGGGGCTCGTCATCCGCAATGATCACTCGATACATTGTCGTTCCTCCGTTTCATATCTCCGCCCGAAGCTGCTTCCCGGCCGTCCATCTTACCAGAATGCCGCCCCGTATACCCCGGCCGCATCCGCCCCCCAGCTTCTCAGGATGGAAAGCCTTACCTGCAGGATCTCATCCCCTTCCAGTTCAAATACCACATGTCGTCTCCAGTTATCTCTAACCTGCCAGACTACACTGCGTTCTCCCGAAGCATCCCGATATATCACAGTCACGTCAAAATCCCGCGCCAAGCAGTCCGGCAACCCGTCCAGAGGCTCCTTCGTCAGATCCGTATCAAAGGTAAAGGCCAGGTGTCCCGCCTTCACCTGCTGCTTTGCGGTCAGCGTCAACACGGCAGGAAATCCCTTTTCTCCTATCCAGACATTTGGCTGCCCATACGGACGGCCATGAGGAGAAAGCACCTTTTCTGCAGAGTACAGCCTCTGCTCCGGTATCAGGCCACAGAACGCAATATTCTCCTCCCGGTTGTACCGGTGATCCAGATACCGGTATCCGGTTTCCGGAACCAGCGGCACACTGTCATGATTACATGTTCCGCAGTTTCCTTCCGGAAACAACCGGAGTGTCACTGCGCCGGTCAGACTTTCCCGACACATTCCCACCTCCAGCGCTTCATTCACCTCAAGTACCAGATATATTTTGCCGTCCCTGCCTGTCTGCGCGTCTGTCCTCAGACTCATCCATCCGGAAAAACCTGCCGGGACCGTGCAATCCCTTCTCTGGGTTCTTCTCTCCGGAAGGAAGGTTTCCCTATGATCTCCCTCCAGAATAACATACCCGAGGATCTGATCCACATCCGTCGTATTCCTAAGCCACACGCTAATGCTTTCCAGCCGATCCGTTTCCATCATCAGAGCAAGCCCCAGATTCATATCGAGCCTTCGCCGGAGAAATATTTCCGTATTCTCAAATCGCTTTTCACTGTCCGCCGATGCAGTAAAACAGTCTGTAAGCCGTCCACTGTCCACATACCCGAGTATCGTCTGGTCCGCTCGTACAAGCCTGTCCTGCAGCATACGGCAGTGATCGGAAGCAAGCTTTCGCGGCGTTGTCTGAAGTTCTTTACAGCAGGCTGCCGCTGTTCCCACTGCCTGCCCCATACAGCCACAGGTCGCCATCACCCTGGTGGATCCCAGCGCAATATGGGATACACTCACATCCCTTCCGGCAAACATCAGATTGTCGATATCCCGGCTGTATAGACAACGGAACGGAATCTGATACATACCTGTCACAGGAATGAAATCCGTGGCCGGAGCCGGATCATAAATGCCTCCCGGCGCATGGACGTCCATGGGCCAGCCGCCGACGCATACCGCGTCCTCAAAGCTTCTTTTCTCCTCGATGTCGTTCTGCGTCAGCACATAATCTCCCAGAAACCGTCTGGATTCCCGCGCGCCGGATTTTGCATATACCCGCTTCAGTGCATAGTTTTCCGCCTCCGGATATTTTCCGCTGTTTTTGATGTAATCCCATATCCCGTAGACCAAACGCCGCAGTTCCAGGTCGATGTCCTCGCTGTCATAAATGATATCCATCTGTCCGCCGTATTCAAAAGACCAGTGCGCGCCCTTCACGGAGAGCCCCCGGTAATAGCCTGGACGATTGATATTCTTGATAAAATCCATATTCTTCACATTCCTGGCAAATGCCGGAGGCGTGAAGGTGACCTTACGCCCACAGTCTATCGTCTCAAAATAGAAGGTATTTCCCATGGTACAGGAATCTGCTTCATCCGGCGCTTTTCTTTCGTGAAAATCCCCCTTTCCTTCTCTTCCTTTCGTATAATGCGCTCCTGCCTCAAATGCCAGTACGCCGTTTCCGGTCGCGTCGATATACATCGGGCTGACCAGCTCAAAAACTACATTGCTGACCGCATGTCTTGCAAGGCAACGGCATATTTTTCCATTTTCCACATCGCAGCTAAAAATCCCAGTGTTCAGAAGCAACGTAATATTTTTCTCTTCATAGATCATGTCGAAATAAACGGCATCCAAAAGTGCCAGACAGTCATACCCGCCTCCGCGGTTATAGGCCTCCATCCGAAGCCGGATTTCCTCTGAAAGGCCACCCTCCCTGGCATAGATGGACGCGTTCAACCCCTGATGGCTCGCTCCATTCATTGGGATTCCAATTTCACTGGAGGCATTTCCGCCCAGTACGGACCGGTCATTGACCAGCACCACCCGAAGTCCCTCTCTTGCAGCCGCTACGGCGGCACATATTCCGGCAATTCCTGCTCCCGCCACTGTCAGATCGCTCTCTATGCGCCGTATTTTTTCTCTGTATTCCACGCCGTTCATTTCCCCTGAATCTCCTTTCTTCCGACTAGTCAGAATTATGTTTCAGTATATCCTTGATTCAGGGAAACTTCAATATAAGAAAATTCCGTAAAAATATAAAAATCGTACTCTTGCTAAAAATCCCGCCGCTTCATTCCTTCCTTTTCGTTTACAGCACAACCTCAATCTTCACCGGCCGTATACCCGTAAGAAAGGCGCTTCTCTCATCCGGCTGGCTGGTTCCGATGTACAGGCTGAAATGGGTTCCGTCCACATATCTCCTGCCTTCCTCGTCCACAATGGTAAAGGCAGAGGCAGGGATCGTCAGGCTCACTTCCTTTTTCTCTCCCGCCTTCAGGCTCACTCTGGTAAAGGCGCAGAGGGAAGGATGCAGCGGGGCAAACGCGGAATCCTCCGCATGGATGTAGGCCTGAAGCACCTCGTCCGTATCGTATGCCCCGGTGTTTTCCAGCACTGCCTTCACGGCAAAATTCCCGCCCTGATCCGGCACATCCGTTTTCGATATTCCCTGTCCCGCCTTCTCTAAAGCGGACAGCGCAGGCACTTCCGCCAGAACAGCCTCCCGCACCTCAACACGGCCATAGGTCAGGCCGTAGCCAAAGGGATACAGGGGCTCCTTTTCCAGGTAGCGGTAGGTCCGTCCTTTCATGGAATAGTCCTCGAAGGCCGGAAATCCATCCAGATCCCGGTAAAAGGTAACCGGAAGCTTTCCGGAAGGGGAGCAGGAGCCGAACAGAATATCAGCTGCCGCCTTTCCGCCTCTTGCGCCGGGATACCAGACCTGAAGAATGGCGTTCACATGCTCCTCCGCAAAATTCAGATCCACCGCGCTTCCGGTGAGTACGCACAGAACCACGGGCTTTCCGCAGCCTGTCACCGCCTCAAGGAGCTCCCTCTGGACCTCCGGCAGCTGCAGATCCGCCTTGTCGCCGGAAGCGTAGCTGTTTCCGGTATCTCCTTCTTCGCCCTCCAGAGTCTCGTCCAGTCCCAGGCAGAGGATCACCACATCACTGTGTTCCGCGACCGTAAGCGCCTCCGAGATGCGGTCCTGTCTCCAGCCCAGGCCTTCCACCCGGTCCTTATACAAGTGGCAGCCCTCGGAATAAAATACGCGCACGTCCTCTCCCACCGCGTCCTGAATGCCTTCCAGCATGGTGATATAGCGGGAGGAGGTTCCGTGATAATTTCCCACCAGAGGGCTTCTGCTGTCAGCGTTCGGTCCGATCACGCCGATGGTCTTCAGCCTGTCCTTTTGAAGCGGCAGGGTGCCGTCGTTTTTTAAAAGCACCATTCCCTCTCTGGCGATTTTCTGCGCCAGTTCCAGATGCTCCCGGCATTCCACAACCTCATAGGGAATTTTGTCATACTCCGTTTCCGTAAAGCAGCCGAGCATATAGCGGGTGGTGAACAGCCGCTCCGCCGCCTGCGTGATTTCTTCTTCCGTCACAAGTCCCTGCTCATATGCTTTCAGAAGATGCAGGTAGGTGACGCCGCAGTTCACATCGCAGCCTGCCTTCAACGCCATCGCCGCAGATTCCTCCGGCGTTTTGGTCACGCAGTGATGCTCATGAAAATCCTTAATGGCCCAGCAGTCCGACACAAAATGTCCCTCAAAGCCCCATTCTCCTCTCAAAATCCCCCGGATCAGCGTATTGCTGCCGCAGCAGGGCTCCCCGTTGGTCCGGTTATAGGCACCCATGACGGCCTCCACCTCACCTTCCTTCACACAGGCCTCAAAGGCGGGAAGGTAGGTCTCGTACATGTCCTTTTTCCCCGCGACGGCATTGAATTCATGGCGCAGCCCCTCCGGCCCGGAATGCACCGCGAAATGCTTGGCACAGGCGGCCGTTTTCAGATATTCTCCCTCTCCATCCCCGGCAGTTCCCTGCAGGCCCTCCACATAGGCCACGCCCATGCGGGAGGTCAGATACGGGTCCTCTCCGTAGGTTTCATGTCCCCTCCCCCATCTGGGGTCCCGGAAAATATTCACATTCGGGGACCAGAAGGTGAGGCCCTTGTAAATATCCCTGTCATGATGCTTTGCGTATTCGTTGTATTTGGCGCGTCCTTCCGTCGCCACCGCATCTCCAATGGTGCGGAGCAGCTCCTCGTCAAAGGCTGCCGCCATTCCGATGGCCTGCGGAAAGCTGGTTGCCACACCTGCCCTCGCCACGCCGTGAAGCGCCTCGTTCCACCAGTTATAAGCCGGAATCCCCAGCCTGGGGATCGCGGGCGAATCATACCGAAGCTGTGAGGCCTTCTCCTCCAGCGTCATCTGCGATACCAGTTCCCTTGCGGCCGCTTCGGCCTTCTTTCTGTCTCTCATTTTCAGTCTTTCCTCCTCCATGCCGCCACGTCCACGGCACTTCCTTTCTGTTTCTTTTTAACAGATCCAGTATATCCCTTTTCTTCCGCAGCTGCTTCCGAAATATGGCTTTTTGCCGGTCAAATTGTGCGATTTGCAGGACCTCCTCATTCTCCCTTCTTCCGGCATTTTCCCAGGAAACGCATCAGCGCAGCTGCTCCTGCCGTGGCGGCGCCGATTTTCACCAGAGCGGAGTAGGCATCCGTATACTCCATGATGATTTCCCAGGATTCCCCGGCCACCCTTCCCAGCAGCACCAGCAGGGTATCCCAGATCAGACTGCCGGTCAGGGTGTAAACGGTGAAGCGGCCCGCCTTCATACCAGCCATTCCGGCCGGAATGGATATGAGACTGCGGACGATGGGGATACAGCGGCCGAAGAATACCGCCTTTTCTCCCTTCTTTTCAAACCAGGAAAACGTATCTCCCACCTCTTTTTCCTGAAAGCCGAGCCGCTTCGCCAGCTTTCCGGAAACGAGCCTCTGCATGCGCGCGGGGCCAAACAGGCGGCCCAGGCCGTACAGCAGCCAGGCTCCTGCCAGAGAAGCCGCGGTGGATGAGACGATCACCCCGATGACGGTCAGCCTGGTGCAGGTCGTCAGAAACCCGCCGAAGGTGAGGATCACCTCCGACGGGATCGGCGGAAAAATGGTTTCCAAAAGGATCAGCAGTCCAATCCCCGGATAACCGAATTGATTCATGATATTCTGCACCAGCTTCTGCATAGACCGGTCCCTCTTTCCGTCTTTTCCTCTGTTTCCAGTCTATGCGTCTTCGGGAATGTCCCATGCCCCGCTTGGGCAGCCTGTATGGTCACTCCGGAGCAGGTCTCCCTCATTCTTCCTGCGGCTTCCCCGCCGTTTCGGCATCTTCCTCCAGGTACCCCTTCAGCCTCAGATATGCGATGATCAGTTCCACCGCCCCATCCACTCCCGTCTGAGAGGTATTGATCATCAGGGCCTTGTTTTTCTTGTCTCCCCAGATCTCGTCTGTATAATACTGATAATAATTTCTGCGGATCTTTTCCGTCTTGCGGATCATCTTGGCAGCCTTCTGCCTGTCCCCCAGGTGGTACATCCGCTTAATACGGCGGATCTTGTCCTCCATATTTGCGTAAATGAACACGTTCACCACATCATCCTGATAGGCCAGAATCACATCGGCACACCGGCCCACTACCACGCAGGACTCCTCCCTGGTCTTGTGCAGAATGAAATCCGCCTGCATGTCGAACAGCTTTTCATTCAAGTTCTCCGATTCAAAATCATAGGGGATGAGCGTCTCGCGGAAGGGAGAGGACTTGACCTCGTCCTGATTCATCAGATCTTCCACGCTGATTCCGCTTTTCTTTGAAATTTCATTCAAAATGATCCGGTCAAGAAAGGTAAAGCCCAGCCGCTCAGCCAGCTTCTCCCCCACCTCATGACCGCCGCTTCCATATTCCCTTCCAATGGTAATTGTAACCTTCCTCATACCCACCTCTCCTTTCTGCCGCCGCAAGGCGGCATATCGTTCAATGAAGGATCATCCGTTCTCTGTCTGCGGCGCCAACTCCTCTGCCGGAAGATCAGAGGTACAGTGTCCGCATTTTACGGCATCAGCCGGTATCTCGCTTTTGCAGTAAGGACAGATTTTTGTTTTGGGCTTTGCGGGTTCCTCCTCCTTTTTCTTTTTGAAACCCAGCTCCGATATTTTGTTGATCGCTTTTACCAGCAGGAAAATCACAAAGGCCATGATGAGGAAATTGATTACAGCCGTGACAAAGGCGCCATAACGAATTTCCACATCATTGATTTTCAGGACCAGATAGCTCAGATCCATATTGGCGACCAGCCCCAGCAGAGGAGAAATCACGTCATTGACCAGAGAATTCACGATCGCCTGAAAGGCTGCGCCCACGATAACGCCGACCGCCATGTCGATCACATTTCCCCGCATGATAAACGTTTCAAATTCCTTCAGCAATTTTTTCATCTCAGGTCCCTCTCTTTCCGCCACTGGGCGGCCTTTTTCCGGTCTCTTCCATGTGTCTTTATTGTATCACGAAACGACAGATGCTCCAAGAAGGAACTTCGGTTTTCTGTTAGGTCCCCCTTTTTTGTGGTATACTGTAAGGGCGGATGCCTCTGTGTCCCTAAAAGGCATCCAAGGAAAGGTGTTTGGAAAACCATGAAGAAAAAAACGATTTTTCTCCTTCCTCTGATCGGTCTTTTGCTGCTCGCTGCCGGCGGCGGTCTCTGGCTGTTTTCTACAGGAAGTCCCCGCTATATCCGGGCTTCCGAAACCGTATCCGACTCCGGCGCCAGGCCGGAAACGGAAATCAATCCCCATACCTCCCTCAGCGTTCCTTCCTGTATTACCAAAATCGGAACGGATTACTTCATCGTGGATACCTATCATGATCAGATCATCTGCAGCGACAGCCTGAGCAGGCCCTTACAGGAATGGCAGGTGGTGACGGATCAGATTTCACGCGGCCATACCATTGCGGGAGACGGGACGGTCTATCTGGCGGATGATACGGAGAATAACCGGATTCTGGTCTTTGAAAAAAAGGACGGGTCGTTTCTTCTGACCCAGGAGTTTACCGACATCGGAACCCGCCCGCACTACGTGGTTTATGATGAAAAAACAGAGCGCTTCTATGCCTACAGCTCCATGACCGGAGAACTGTACGTTTTTCTTCGGCTTGCGGATTCTTCGCAGGTGGTGCTGGAAGAGATCCGAAGCGTCGAAAAACTGAACGGCATTTACGTGCGCTCCTTCACCATTATGGGGGATGAAATTTATTTCGTCTCCGGCAATTCCACCATCATACGGGCAAGACTTTCCGACCTGTCTATTCTGGAGGAATACCCGGTCACCGCGGAAATTGCGGGGATGATCCAGCTGGAAAAAATACAGGATTACTATTACATCACCATCTCCACGGATGCAGCCGGAAGCCAGGATTATGCCACCATCCTGCGCACCTCAGATCTGCACGCCCTCGCATCCGGGGAATATGAAGATGTCTATTCTTATTTCGTGGGCGGCGGGACGCCCTATTATATGGGAAGCTTTGACGGACATTATTACCTGACGGAGCACCGGATTCCCGGCTGCTCCATCTGGCAGTTTGATGTGATTGAAAATGAAATTACCAATGTGACGCTTTTGTATTGATTCAGGCAGACTGCTTTTTCGTCGTCAGATTCACGATCAGAATTCCCGCGCAGACCAGCGCCAGCGCGGAAAGCCCGGTCCAGCCGAAGGCCTGGCTCCCTTCCCCGAGGAGAAGGGCGGACAGGAGGAAGCTGAACATAGGATTCATAAAACCGAATACGGCCACTTTGCCCACCGGATTGTATTTCAGCAGAATGCCCCACAGCGTATAGGCGGCTGCCGAGATAAATCCCATATAAAGAAGCAATACCCAGCCGCCGGCGGACACGCCTGTCAGATTCACCCGGCCTCCGCCCAGAAGCCCCACTGCGGTGAGCACAATTCCGCCGCAGAAAAACTGGTAGCCGCTTAACACCACCGGGTCCTCCTTTGCAGAATATTTTTTAATCAGTCCGGAGGAAAGGGCATAGCTCAGGGAAGAAAGCAGGATAAATCCCTCTCCCAAAAGAGAAACGCTCATATCGATGCCGCTTCCGGAAACGTTGATGATCACCACGCCCGCGAATCCCACCACGCATCCCAGCAGCTTTCTGAACGTGAGCCTTTCCATGTGGAAAACCGCCACCGCGATGAAAATGGAAAGAAACACATTGGACCCTCCGATGATGGCCGCCTTCACCCCGGTGGTATGGGCCAGACCGACATAATAAAAAACATACTGCGCCACGGTCTGCACCATGGCCAGCTTCATGATCATGGGCAGGGATTCCTTCTTCGGCTTCAGCAGCCCTCCGCCGTTTTCCTTCCGATTCAGCAGGCTGCCTGCCAGAATGACCATCACTCCCGCCAGCATGAAGCGCATCCCCGCAAACACGATCTGTGCCATGCTGTCGGCGGATTCAATGTGAAACAGCTGATATCCGATCTTAATGCTTGGAGCGGCACTGCCCCATAAAAAACAGCAGATCAGAGCGCAGCCAAACACCACTCCCGTTCTGCTCATGCGTTTTTCCGCGTGATTCATTTTTTCCTCCAGGCCGGAATGTTTTACGCTAAGGCCCGAAAACGTCCCTCCGGCTTTTCCTTTCACCGCAGCCCGGCATGGTTCCGGCCTGCTTTTTCTTCTTCCAATATCCTTTCCTACTTTAACGCGGAAACCGCCTTTTTTCAAGCCTCTTTTTTCATCCCCCGGCACACTTTTTCCGCCTCTCTGCACACCCTGCGGCAATCTCTCCCACGGCCTTGCGAACAGCGTTTTTCTGGTATATGATAGAGAAAAGAAACTTCATTCCATACCGTAAAAATGAGACAGAAAAGAGGTAAGACATTATGGGAACCATTTTCAGACGTGACGCAAAAACAGCCGTGGTGGAAACCACGAGAGGGAAAGTACAGGGGTACATCCGGAACGATATCTTCGTTTTCAAGGGAATCCCTTATGCCAGGGCCAGGCGCTTCCATGCGCCGGAACCCACAGAAGGGTGGACGGACATATTCGATGCCAGCAGCTTCGGCTTTGTCTGCCCGCTTCTTTCCCTTCCGAGGCCCAACGGGGAACTCTATGTGCCGCACCGCTACTGGCCGATGGATGAGGACTGCCTGAACCTGAATCTCTGGACACCGGGCTGCGACGATGCAAAACGCCCCGTCATGGTCTGGCTGCACGGCGGCGGATACGAATCCGGCTCCGCCATCGAGCACATCGCCTATGAAGGAGAAAACATGAGCCGTTATGGAGACGTGGTCACCATCACGGTCAACCACAGGCTGAACATCATCGGTTATTTTGATCTGTCTGATTTTGGGGAAGAATATGCCAATTCAGGCAATGCAGGGGGAGACGACATCATTGCCGCCCTGAAATGGGTGCGCGGAAACGTGGAACGCTTTGGCGGCGATCCGGCCAATGTAACCGTGTTCGGCCAGTCCGGCGGCGGCGGAAAGGTAACGACGCTTCTGCAGTCTCCGGCTGCGGACGGTCTGTATGCGAAAGGCATCTGCATGAGCGGCGTCTGGGAGCAGAAGCCATACGCTGTGGAAGAAGGGGGCCGTGCTCTGGCGGAAAGCCTGATGAAGGAGCTGTCTGTCAAAACCGTAAAGGAGCTGGAGACGGTTCCCTATGCCCGCCTCGCCGCAGCCTATGAGAAGGTCCGTCCCGGCTTTATTCAGGAAAACCGCTATGTGGGGAACCAGCCGTTTAAGAACGCCTTCTATGCCGGCGACCCTCTGCTTTACGGCTTCCGCAGGGAAACCGCGCAGGTTCCCATACTGGCAGGCTCCGTGTTCGGCGAATTCTCTTCCTTCGTTCCGGGAAATGAGGACAGAAAAACGGCGGATGCAAAAAAACAGACCGCCATCGTGGAAACGGTATTCGGGAAAGAGCATGCCGCAGAACTGATTCCGCTGTTTGAAAAGGCCTATCCAGAGCATCCGCTCTGCGACCTCGTCCGGCTGGACCACTTCTTCCGTCCGGGAACGCAGAAATATATCCGCCTGCGGAGCGCGCTGAACGGCTGCACCTGGTCCTACCTGTTCAATCATGATATGCCCATTGACGGAGGCTCCACCCCATGGCACTGTGCGGACATCCCCTATGTGTTCCACAATACGCAGTTCGTTCCCTCCACCCAGGAGGACGGCACCGACGGACTGGAACGCCTGATTTTCAATTCCGTCATGGCATTTGCCAGAACGGGCATGCCCGGCCATTCCGGCCTTCCCGCCTGGCCCGCGAGCACTCCGGAAGCGGAACAGACCATGATTTTCGATACGAATCCGGTCCTTCGCCCCAATCATGACAGGGAACTGATGCCTCTCTTTGAAACATACATGAAGCCCATCTTTGAAGCGAACCGGGAACAGATCACGGAAAAAGCGCAGCACTAACGGACGGGGTTCACTCAGAACCGGAAGCCGGAGGGTGTCCGTCACCCTTCGGCTTACTGCTCCAGATATTTTCCGCGCAGGCGCAGCCTGGCGTTCTCATCAAGACCCATTTCCTGCTTCAGGAACGCATCCACACTCCCGTAATCCTTTTCAATCTCATCCTGCACGCTTTTCAGATAAGAATCCTGCACCTGCATCAGGCTGCGCAGGCATTCCAGGAGCCTTTCATCCGGAATTTTCGTTCTGATCCGGGAAAGCTCCCTGTCCACTACTCTTCCGGTCAGCGCATTCACCTTTCTGTAATCCGCATAAACGGTCTCGTCCGGAACGCCGAGCGCCCACAGCAGATATGCCGTTCCCACGCCCACACGATCCTTACCCGCGCTGCAGTGCCACAGCACGGCGCCTTCCTCCTGCCGTAAAAGCACGTCAAAAAAGCGGCGGTACTGCCTGCGGCAATACTCCAGCCTGACCATGTTCCGATACAGGTCCTGCATGTATTGCGCCGCTGCATCCTCTCCGCTGTCCAGCTTCTGCATCAGAAGCTTCAGCATTCTCTGCTCTGATTCCTGATCTCTGGTTATCCCCACGGAAAGCTCATCCAGTATGGGAATTTCCAGATATGCTACACCTTCCGGAATCGGGTCCGGACTTTCCTCCTTTTCTCTCTCCGTTCTGAAATCCACCACGGTTTTCAATTGGTATTCCTCCACCAGAACCCTGGCGTCCTTCTCCGTCATTCCCGAAAGCTGCCCGCTGCGAATCAGCCTGTGTGGGCGGATACTCTGTCCGTCCAATGTTTTGATGCCGCCCAGGTCTCTCGTGTTGTAAAGCCTCTCCAGAGGAATCCGTTCTGCTTCTCTCATTTTTCCAAACCTTTCCTGTATTCTGTCTTCGTGAGCAGACAGCTTTGAAATCCACCTCCGCTGCCGGCAGGAATTGTCCTGCCTTTCTATTGTATCTCAGACATTGTCTTCAGGAAAGATATTTTCCACTCATGTCCGTAAAATAATCTGCAAGTCTTGTGATAAACTCCGAGTTTGTCGGCCTTCTTCCTTCCGTATGGCTGTAACCGAACAGCTTTTTCTGCGTCCTTTCATCTCCCCTCTGCCAGGCCGCCTCAATGGCATGCCTGATCGCATGTTCCACTGTTTCGGCAGATGCCTGATACATACGGGCAATATCCGGATACAACCGTTTCGTAACTCCGTCCAGTTCCTCCATGCTCTGAACGCACAGATCAATTGCAGCTTTCAGATACTGATATCCCTTCAGATGAGAGGGAACACCAAGCAAAGACATCATCCGTTCCAAATCCTTCTTAAGCAGTCCACCGTCTCCCCTGTCATCCATATAAGGCGTTCCGGAAGACAATATAATCTGCAGATCTTCGTCTTCTTTTATCATCTGGGTAAGATGATAAATATGCGACTGACTACATTCGGTTACCGATACCCACATCAAACTCATATGACCTCTCCTCTCATAAAAAAATCATACAACACTTTTGTGTATACAATTTCTCGACATACGATATTTTATCAGAAAATATATATTTGTAAAGGTAATCTATGGCACTGATTTTATAATAGTATATTCTTTTTCAATTATTGCTTCTATTTAGATAATTTGATATCTGTCTTCATTTTTT
>UQVK01000024.1 GCA_900544445.1 uncultured Lachnospiraceae bacterium | reverse complement strand
CTTAGGAGGCGGACGCTCTATCCTGCTGAGCTACAGAAACATCGTTCCGTCGCAAAGGGTAATTCCTGTATCATTTTGAAAAACAGCTATTTTATCCTGTTGAACTACGGAAACGTACTTAATTATTTTAACTCAATTTACTATAAAAGTCTACTATTTTATATTATAAATTTTAGTTAATTTTATTACTTTTTTAAATATATTTATTTGGTTAATTACGGGTCAGGAGAAAAGAACTTTTCTTTTTCCGGTTCTTTTCTCCTGAAATTTACCTACTCATTCGGATAGTTCACTGCCCCCTGCAGCCAGATCACTCCTTTGAATCTTCTTCCTGCCATAGGTTCGCCAAACAGATCCGCTTCGTTGATACATACATCAAAATTCAGTTCATTGCACTCCACCGTCATGATCCAGACATTTTCACCCGTCATTCGGTTTTTTACCTTATGACATTCCTGAATCTCTCCCAGGATGGAATACTGATCGCATTCCACACCATATGGCATGAAATAGGTATCCACAAGACTGAATACATCTTCCTTCTGAATCTTGCGGGAGATTGCGGTATAAGTATCCATGTCCTCCAGGGTAAGGCTCTCAATGGCGTCCTCATCCCCTCTTCTCGCCGCTTCAATCAGCTGATTTCTGGTGATCGTGGAGCGCTGGATTTTCTGTTTCTGCTTTTCGCTCTTGCTGATCGGCATCATGATGGATCCCTGATCGGCCAGAGCGGAAAGCGTCAGACTGGTTCCCTTTACAGGAAGGGCGTCTCTGTTCCTGTACTTAATGTAGGAAATCATATTCTGCAGATAAAAAATCAGCGTAACACCAACCTTCACATCATCGCATACGCCCGCATAGGATTCTGTCGCCGCATGCCTTTCAATGCTGATGTCCTCCATGGAACTGATACCGGTTCCCTTCAGATAAGGATAAAAATAGTAATAAATAAAATGATCCTCATCGTCCAGTTCTCCGCATACAGCAATGCCCATATTCTCCGCGAAATCCCTGCAGAACTCAACCAGAATTGTATCCCCATTTTCTCTGTCTGTCGTATAATTTCTTTTGTCCGCGTTCAGGATCGCTTCCTTGATCAGTTCCTGTACCTCTCTGGTGGATGTAAGTCTGCTGAATCCAATTGATCTTAAAAATCTGTGCAAGAATTTCACCCCGCATTTCATTCTGTCTGCAGCCGGAGCCGTCTTCTGTGACATTTATTATCTGATTTCAGTCATACCACCCATATACGGACGCAGAACTTCAGGAATTCTTACAGAGCCATCTGCCTGAAGGTTGTTCTCCAGAAATGCGATCAGCATTCTCGGAGGAGCCACCACCGTATTGTTCAGTGTATGAGCAAAATACTTTCCTTTTTCACCGTTTACACGAATTTTCAATCTTCTCGCCTGCGCATCTCCAAGGTTGGAACAGCTTCCCACTTCAAAGTACTTCTTCTGTCTGGGAGACCAGGCTTCTACGTCCACGGACTTCACTTTCAGATCGGCCAGATCGCCGGAGCAGCACTCCAGAGTTCTTACCGGAATATCCATGGAACGGAACAGATCCACCGTATTCTGCCAGAGCTTATCAAACCACATCGGTGAATCCTCCGGCTTGCAGACCACGATCATCTCCTGTTTTTCAAACTGATGAATTCTGTATACGCCTCTTTCCTCCAGACCATGAGCGCCTTTTTCCTTACGGAAGCAGGGAGAATAGCTGGTCAGTGTCTTGGGAAGTTCCTCCTCAGGGATAATGGTGTCGATGAATTTTCCAATCATGGAGTGTTCGCTGGTTCCGATCAGATACAGATCTTCCCCTTCGATTTTATACATCATGGCATCCATTTCCGCAAAGCTCATGACTCCGGTCACCACGTTGCTTCTGATCATGAAAGGAGGCACGCAATAGGTAAAGCCTCTGTTGATCATGAAATCCCTCGCATAAGCGATAACGGCAGAATGCAGTCTGGCGATATCACCCATCAGATAATAAAAACCGTTTCCTGCTACCTTTCTGGCGCTGTCGAGATCAATTCCGTTAAAACGTTCCATGATTTCCGTATGATACGGGATTTCAAAATCCGGAACCACAGGCTCACCATATCTCTTGACTTCCACGTTCTCGCTGTCGTCTTTTCCAATCGGTACAGAAGGATCAATGATATTCGGAATGACCATCATATCCTTCAGAATCTTTTCCTGCAGTTCTCCTTCTTTCTTTTCCAGTTCCTCCAGGCGTTTTGCACCGGCGGCCACTTCAGCCTTTTTAGCTTCCGCTTCTTCCTTCTTTCCTGCTTTCATGAGAGCGCCAATTTCTTTAGAGATCTTATTTCTGTTAGCGCGAAGATCATCTGCTTCCTGCTGGGTCTGTCTGCTTTCCTTATCCAGAGCAATTACCTCATCTACCAGCGGCAGTTTTTCGTCCTGGAATTTCTTTCTGATATTTTCTTTTACTGCTTCAGGATTTTCCCTTAAAAATTTAATGTCAATCATAGTTTTCTCCTCTCTCTTCTGATTGATTATATTATTATTTTCTTTAATAGCCCATCGCCTGGTCCAGAGCCTTTTTCTCTTCCTCGCCAAGCGTTATGGCACATTCGCCCTTTTTTACTTCTTTTGTATATGTATAGCAGCCTTCACTGCTCTGAACGGAATTCAGAATAAAACCATCGTCCTTCTCATTTAAAAGGGCAAGACAGAAGCTGAGCTGTCCTCCCATCTGACTGAACGCATCGTATTTTACGACGCCGAGTTTCTGATAGCAATATTCCATTCTTTTCTGAATATCTTTAATATCTTTTCTGTTTTTCTCCGCTTCCTGCTTGATATAATCGTTGTCATCATACAGACCTTCGATTTCCTGTTCCAGACTTTTTGCATCCTTTCCCTTCATGAATTTTGCATATTTCTTCTGGAGTTTATTCAGTTTGCTGAACTGAATAAGGATTAGTATAAGCAAAATTATGATCATCACAAGCATTCCAATCAGTACGTATGCAATGTCCAGTCCCCCCAGCCCAATGCTCTGCAGCAAATTACTTGTCATTTTTACCTCCATGGTGGGAGCATCTTTGCTCCGCCTCTTCTCCTGTCTGTACCTTACGCCTGTGTAAGAAATTCCATCAGCCTGTCCAGATCTTCATGGCCATAGAATTCAATTTCAATTTTTCCATTTCCGTTTTCTCTGGATGAGATGGAAACCTTTCTTCCCAGGGATTCTTTCAGTTTTTCTTCCAGGTTTTGATATATGATTGCAAGGGATTCATTTTCTTTCTTTTTAGGCTTTTCCGGTTTATTCAGCTTCTTGACCAGTTTTTCCACTTCCCTGACGCTGAGTTTTTCATCAAAAACCTTCTGTGCAATTCGATACTGTTCTTCCGGATCTTCAATTGCCAGCAAAGCTCTCGCATGTCCTGTGGTCAGCATTTCATTCACTACCATCTGCTGTACTTCATCACAAAGCTTCAACAGCCGCATGGAGTTTGTGACTGCAGTTCTGCTTTTTGAAACTCTTTCCGCCACCTCATCCTGCTTCAGATTAAATTCCGTAAGCAGTCTCTTATATGCCTGCGCTTCTTCGATGGGATTCAGATTTTCCCGCTGAATATTTTCGATCAGCGAGATTTCCACCACTTCCTGATCTGTCAATTCCTTAATGATTACGGGAATCTCTTTTAGTCCAGCAATTTTAGCCGCTCTCCATCTTCTTTCCCCGGCAATGATT
This sequence comes from uncultured Lachnospiraceae bacterium, assembly GCA_900544445.1. Lineage (GTDB taxonomy): Bacteria > Bacillota > Clostridia > Lachnospirales > Lachnospiraceae > Eisenbergiella > Eisenbergiella intestinigallinarum. The sequence continues at coordinate 35,881 of UQVK01000024.1, read as the reverse complement.
TCATAGTGTCCCTTCTTATCCTGCACCAGAATCGGCTGAAGCAGTCCGAACTGCTTGATGGATTCTGCCAACTCCATGAGGGAATCCTCATCAAAGTTCTTTCTTGGCTGTCCGCCATTCGGTTCCACCATTGTGATTTTCACCATGGTTTCTGCTTTTTTTTCTTCCTTTTCCTGTTTGGAAGGTTCCGAGATTGCTTTCGGAATCAATGAATCGAGACCCTTTCCCAGTCCTCTCGTCGCCATTTTATTTTTCCTTTCTTCCTATAACTTCTTTTGCAAGTGCCATATAGCTTTCCGCCCCTGTAGATTTTGGATCATACAGATTAATCGGCAGCCCATAACTCGGTGCTTCTGCCAGTCTGATATTTCTTGGAATCACCGTTTTAAAAATTTTCAAATTCAGATTGTTTTTCACATTTTCTACTACCTGCATGGAAAGGTTTGTTCTGGCATCATACATGGTAAAGAGAATTCCTTCTATCTGCAGATTTGGATTCAGTCTTTCTCTCACAAGATTTACTGTATGGATCAGCTGACTGAGACCTTCCAGAGCATAGTATTCACACTGAATTGGTACGAGAACGGTATCTGCCGTCGTCATGGCATTAACAGTCAGCATATTTAATGAAGGAGGACAGTCTATAATAATAAAGTCATATTGATCCTTCACCCAGTCCACTTCATTTTTTAATATAAATTCTTTTTTTTCTACTCCTATGAGTTCAATTTCTGCAGCCGCAAGATTTACATTTGAAGGAAGAATTGTAATATTGGGAATCACTTCCTTGATCAGACAGTCCTGAATACTGCATTCTCCAAGAATCAATTCATAGATTGTATTATCCAGATTGTTCTTATCGACATTGAAACCGCTTGTAGTATTTCCCTGCGGGTCCGTATCTATAACCAGAACCTTCTTTTTCTTAGCTGCGAGAGCAGCGGATAAATTTATGGCAGTCGTAGTTTTCCCTACACCACCCTTCTGATTTGCAATTGCTATAATTCTTCCCATTCTTCTTTCCTTTCATTTGTACCTGCAAACAATTCTCTTTGGCTGAGTACTTAACGATTATATCACCTTTTTTTCATATATTCTATATGAAAATATTTTCTTTTACCTTTTTTAATTTTTTTATGTTACTATTCACAGTCGATTCAGAATGGACAACACGCACGTCGTGCTTGCACGTAAGCGCGTGGTATCCATTCTGAATCAGGACTGCGAAGCAGTTATCCCACCTTTCATAAGCAGCCTTAACGTCGCAAGGCGCAAGACTGGAGCCTCGAAGAGGCGACGGGTGCGAATGCAGATGGGGTAGCTGTGAATAGTAACGTTGTCATATGTTTCACGTGAAACATTAAAATATTGTTCAAGCGAAAATGTTTCACGTGAAACATCTCCTTTTTGTATACAATACAATCACTTGTATCTTTTACCCCCATGGCTTATAATAATCATAACTGAAAAACAGAATCAACTCAGGCATTAATTCCGGACATGGAGGAAAGATTGAGAAATAAGCCCGATGGCTTGTTTCTCAATCGGCAGTTTTGCGCCGAAGCACAAAACTGCTGTGATCGCAGAGGAGAAATCACCTGCGTGATTTCTCCTCGCGGCCTCAGCATATCGCTTCGGCATGGAGGTAAAAATGACTAAAAAAACAGGAACCATCATTGCACTGACAGGACTCGCAGCAGCAACTATGCATATTATAAACAGGGTCGAATTTTCTCTCAGTACTGTTAATAATGTTCTTTCAAGCCCTGACAACAAATACTATGAATGGCGTTTTGGAAAAATCAGATATACCCAAAAGGGAAGCGGAACTCCTCTCCTGCTTCTGCATGATCTCACAGCTGGAAGCAGCAGCTATGAATTCTGCAAAATAATAGATGAGCTTGCAGAAAAACATGAAGTGTATGCGGTAGATCTGCTGGGCTATGGTCTTTCTGATAAGCCTAATATCACCTATACAAGTTACCTGTATGTTCAGTCAATCATTGACTTCATTAAAAATGTAATTGGAAAGAAAACAGATATTCTTGCGACAGGTGATTCTTCTTCTATCGCAGTTATGTGTGCCCATAACGATGGAGAAGTGATTGACAGGATCGTTCTCATCAACCCTCAAAGTATAAACCAGCTGAACCGGATTCCTAGCAAAAGGACAAAACTGCTGAAGCTTCTCATCGACACTCCAGTTTTAGGTACTTTCGTATATAACATGGTTACAACAAAAGAAGCATTTCGAAAACTTTTTGCCGAAAAATATTTCTATAATCCGGGAATGATCAGTGAAGGAATACTGGATGCCTACAGAGAGGCCTCTCATCAACCGGACTGCAATGCCAAATATACGTTTGCAAGCTATATGGGCAGGTACATGAACACGAATATTGTTCATGCGCTGAAGCAGATTGATCACAGCATCTACATTATATATGGAACAGAAAAACTTGACAATCAGACAACTGTAGATACCTATCTTTCCTATAATCAATCCATAGAGGCTTTTTCGATTTCCTATACGAGGCAATATCCTCACCTGGAAAAATCAAAAGCAGTCCTGGATCAGCTGGAAATCATTCTATAAGCGCCCTGTGTAGCAACCATCTCAGGTGACACATACTGATGAAAATCAATGAATCGGCTCCTTCGCCGGAAGCCCCGCTTTACGCGGATACTTTGCAGGCGTAGGGGCTTTTTTTCTGATCACATAAAAATTTCTTCCAATATCCGTTCCGGGCAGTAAAAAAGAGACTGTCTCAGTCTTTTCTCCTCCAAGAATACGGACGGCAGTTCCGGCAGCCGCAGCCTCCGCTTCCGATCCTCCACTCTTATAGGAAATAAAATATCCGCCCTTTTTCACAAAGGGAATACAATATTCGGAAAGCGTGGACAGATTGGCAACAGCCCGTGACACACACAGGTCAAACTGCTCCCTAAGCTTTCCGGGTCTGGCCAAATCCTCCGCTCTTCCATGAACCGCTTCAATCCCCGTAAGAGAAAGCTCCTGGATCACCGTATTCAGAAAATTGACACGCTTCTGAAGAGAATCCAGAAGAGTAATCTGCAGCTCCGGAAATGCAATTTTTAAGGGAATTCCCGGAAAGCCTGCTCCGGTTCCCACATCAATCAACGTAAGATGTTTCCTGGCAGAAGCTTTTCCAGAAAGGAACTTCTCCTCCAGCTCAGGGACTGCTTTCACAAGAGACAGGCTGTCCACAAAGTGCTTTTTGATCACTTCATCAAATTCCGTTATGGCAGTGAGATTCATAACCTCATTCCATTCCACAAGCAGTTCATAAAAGGAAAGAAATCTCTCCTCCTGCTCTTCGGTCAAATGAATATGCAATTCCTCAAGATCCTTTCGAAAAGAAGTCAGATCATACTTTCTGAAATCACGCACTTTGTTTCCTCCATTTCAAAACATTCCATCAGTCCACCTGCTGCTGTCTTCCATGATGCTCCAGGAAAACAAGAAGAACAGATATATCTGCCGGTGAAACTCCGGAGATTCTGGATGCCTGTCCCACAGACACCGGCTGAAACTCCTTCAGCTTCTGCCTTGCCTCAAGTCTGAGGCTGGGAACCTCATCATAATCCACCCAACCGGGAATCTTTTTCTCTTCCATCTTCTTAAACTGATCGACCTGCTTACGCTGTCTCCCAATATATCCCTCATATTTAAGCTCTATTTCCACCTGCTCGATCACATCTGCCGGAAGCTTCTCCCTCTCCGGATCGATCTCGGCAAGCAGCTCATAATTCAGCTCTGGCCTGCAGAGCAGTTCAGCAAGACTGGCCGCCGTTTTGAGGGGAGAGCTTTCATGATTTAGAAGAAACTGCTGAATCGGTGCGGAAGCGCCGACCATAGCAGCCTTCAGCCTGGATACCTCATTTCGAATCCATTCCATTTTCTGACAGGTATATTGATATTCCTCTTCTGACACTAGTCCCACCCGATATCCGATCTCACGGAGTCTCAGATCCGCATTATCCTGTCTGAGAAGGAGACGGTATTCTGCCCTTGATGTCATCATGCGGTAAGGCTCTCTGTTATCCTTTGTGATCAGATCGTCAATCAAAACGCCAATATAGGCCTGCGACCGGTCAAGAACCACCGGCTCCCTGCCCTGAATCTGCAGCGCAGCATTCATCCCGGCTATCAGTCCCTGAGCAGCGGCTTCCTCATATCCGCTGCTGCCATTAAACTGACCGGCGCTGAAGAGGCCCTCTATCTGCCGGAATTCCAGGGATGGATAAAGCTGTCTCGCATCGATACAGTCATATTCAATGGCATAGGCATTTCTCACAATTTTGCAGTGTTCCAATCCAGGAACACTCCTGTACATGGCAAGCTGCACATCCTCCGGAAGAGAGGAAGACATTCCACCCACATACATTTCATTTGTGGAAAGTCCTTCCGGCTCCAGGAAAACCTGATGCCTCGGCTTATCCGCAAATTTTACCACCTTGTCCTCAATGGAGGGGCAATAACGCGGCCCCGTTCCTTCAATGATCCCCGCATAAATCGGGGATCTGTCCAGATTGGCGCGTATAATCTCATGGGTTTTTTCGTTGGTATAGGTAAGCCAGCAGGAAACCTGAGGCTTCTGAACGCTTTCCGGATCCGTGGAAAAGGAAAAGGGAACCACCCGTTCGTCCCCCGGCTGTTCCTCCATTTTGGAAAAATCTATGGTTCTTCCATCCATTCTCGCTGGTGTTCCTGTTTTGAAACGCTTCATTCTGATTCCCAGCTTTTTCAGGCAGTCCGTCAAATGAACCGCAGGCTGCAGCCCGTTTGGACCGGTATGGGTAATCGCCTCTCCACACAGGCATCTCGCATTCAGATAGGTTCCGGTACACAGAATGACCGCACGGCATTCATAAATCATACCCGAAAAAATACGGACGCCAATTATTCTTCTTTTTCCTTCTTCGTTCTCTGTATCCTCTGTAAGAAGCTCGCAGACCTCAGCCTGTTTGATGGTAAGATGGTCCTGATTTTCCAAAACCTGCCGCATGCTTCTGGTATATTCCGCCTTATCGGCCTGCGCGCGCAGAGAATGGACTGCAGGTCCCTTGGAAACATTCAGCATTTTGGACTGAATGAAGGTTTTATCAATATTTTTTCCCATCTCCCCGCCGAGGGCATCCACCTCTCTGACGAGATGGCCCTTGGAAGATCCTCCGATATTGGGATTACAGGGCATCAGCGCGATGCTGTCCGCGCTCACTGTAAAAATAACGGTTTCAAGCCCCATTCTCGCACAGGCCAGAGCCGCCTCGCAGCCCGCATGTCCCGCACCGACCACACAAACATCCACCCGTTCCATGACCTGCGCCATTTTATGTTTCAACTCCTCTTATTTCTTCTTCTTTTTCTTTTTATCCTTGTCTTTTTTCTTTTCCTGCTGTTCAGAAGACTGGTTCACCGGAGTTTCGCTTCCGCTTTCCACCGACTCGGAAACCGGACGGAAGGGCTCTTCTGATAAATCTGCCCGATCATATTTTCTCTCCGGTTCCCGGTACCTGTCGTCCAGATAGAAACGGGATCCCCGGTCAGGCATGATAATGACGCCATCCGCCCTGTGAATTTTCTCTTCTTCTTTATCAGAGGCTTGTTCCGGATAAACCGAATATCGCGCATAATCGGAATGCCTGCTTTCCTCTTCCTCCGGGGCAAATGGAACTTTTCTTTTTTCCTCCTGCTGAGAAGCCCTGTTCACCCTCTCTTTTTCTCCGGCTTTCTCCTGTGCCTTTCCCCACGCCTGATCCCATAAGGAACGGACCGGCTCCCAGATCAACTCCAGGATGCGCAGAAGCGCGATAAGCAGTACAACCCAGCAGATCATATGGTACAACTGCAGTTCACCCTCGCTGTAATTTTCCGATGCTCCAAAGTAAAGGCCAAGCCCCACAATTCCGACTGCCAGCAAAAAGAACAAACTTCCATTCGATTCTTTTTTCATCTTCTGCACCCCTTTTCCCATTCTTTTCTTCATCTTAACACAAACAATGGATTAGTCAAATACCCTGTTCCTTTTTCCAGGCGAGGATGTGTTCCAGCTTTTCCTTTGCCTCCGCTTCCTTTCCCTGATCCGTGGGAATATAATACCTTCTGTCCTTCAGTGAATCGGGCAGGCACTGCATGGCAGCAACCTTTTCCCTGGTATTGTGGGCATACACATAGCCCTCCCCATAATGAAGCTCCTCCATCAGGCTGGTCGGCGCGTTTCGGATCTGGAGAGGGACTGGCTCGGCGAGCATTTTCACCGCATCCTCCTTACAGTCCTCATAGGCCTTATAAAGGGAATTGGATTTGGGCGCCATGGAAAGATAGACCACCGCATGGGTAAGATTCACATTACATTCCGGCATACCGATAAAGTGACAGGCCTGATAAGCGGAAACCGCAACCGTCAACGCATTGCTGTCAGCCATTCCCACGTCCTCACTGGCAAAACGGATCAGGCGTCTGGCCACATACAGTGGATCCTCTCCCGCTTCCAGCATACGCGCCAGCCAGTAAACAGCAGCATCCGGATCGGTATTTCTCATGGACTTGTGAAGCGCTGAGATCAGATTATAATGCTCCTCCCCCTTCTTATCATAAAGAAGGGAACGTTTGCTGGTGCACTGTTCCAGCGTCTCTTCCGTGATCCGGATGGTTCCGTCCGGCAGAATTTCTCCGTTTAAAACCATCATCTCCAGCGTGTTCAGCGCGGTTCTCGCATCCCCGTTTGCAAAGACAGCCGCCGCCTCCAGAATGGAATCCGAAATTTCTACTTTCTGTCCGCCATAGCCGGACTTTGCAGTAAGGGCATGATGCAGCAGCTCCTTGATATCTTCCTTTGACAGAGCCTGAAGCACGAATACCTTGCACCGGGACAGAAGAGCGGAATTGATCTCAAAGGAAGGATTTTCCGTGGTGGCTCCGATGAGAATAATGCTTCCCTTTTCCACAAAAGGAAGAAAGGCATCCTGCTGCGCTTTATTAAAACGATGGATCTCGTCCACAAAAACAATAGTCCTGCGGCCGGTCATCCGAACCTGCTCTGCCTGCTGCATCACCTGGCGAATTTCCTTAATGCCGCTGGTAACGGCGCTGAAATCGATGAATTCCGCCTTCGTCTTTCTGGCGATGATGCGGGCAAGGGTGGTTTTTCCCACGCCGGGAGGCCCCCAGAAAATCATGGAGCAGATGCTGTCCTGATCGATCAGGCGGCGCAGCACCTTTCCCTCTCCGACCAGATGTTTCTGTCCCACAAATTCCTCCAGGCTTTCCGGCCGGAGTCTGCTTGCCAGGGGATCAGAGGCGGAAACGCTCCTTTCCCTCCAGCCGGAAGAGCCCGTGTCAAACAATGACATCTGTTCCATACTATTTCCCCATACAGAATTTGCTGAAAATTTCATTCACCAGGTCTTCTCCCACCTCTTCCCCGATAATTTCTCCCAGGGAAGAATAGGCGCTCATCAGATCAATGGAAAAGAAATCCTCCGGCATGCCGGCTTCCAGGCTTTTCTTCACCTCAAGAAGGCTGTCACGTGCGCTTTCAAGCGCCACCTTATGACGCATGCTCGTGATGACGACTTCCTCATTAAAACTGATTTTTCCGGAGAAAAACAGGTCCGTAAGAACCTTCTCAAATTCGTCCAGCCCCTGATTTTCTTTTGCAGATATGCGGACCACCGGCACCCCTTCCGGAAGTTTTTCTCTTAACTCCTCTTCCGTCAAAACGGGAGCGAGATCCGATTTATTCAGAAGCGCAATGCACTTTTTCCCCTGAATCAGCTGCAGAATATGCGCGTCGCTCTCATCCAGAGGAATGGAAGAATCCGCCATGTAAAGAAGCAGATCCGCCTCCTTCGCATACTTCTCCGCCCTTTCCACTCCCATCCGTTCCACAACATCTGAGGTGGAACGGATTCCAGCCGTATCGATCACGTTCAGGCTGATTCCATGAAGGCTGACCGATTCTTCCAGCACGTCCCTGGTAGTTCCGGCAATATCGGTCACAATGGCCCTCTCCCTGCCGGCAAGGAGGTTCAGAAGAGAGGATTTTCCTGCGTTCGGCTTTCCCACAATCACCGTGCTGATTCCTTCCTTTAAAAGCCGTCCGTTCTCCGCGGAAGCGATCAGCTTCCCGCATGCTTCAATCAGCTGATCCACCTTCCCGGAGAGCTGCTCCGGATATCCTTCCGTACTGATATGTTCCGGATCATCCAGGGCGGATTCGATGAACGCGAGTTCCGTCAGAATCTCCTGGCGAAGCGTTCTGATACAGCCGGAAACGGAGCCTTCCAGCTGGCTGAAGGATGCTTTTCTGGCATAGTCGTTCCGGGAACGGATCAGATCCATCACCGCTTCCGCTTTCGCCAGATCAATCCGGCCATTTAAGAAAGCCCGTTTGGTAAATTCTCCGGGCTCGGCAAGCCGTGCTCCGTTTTTCAGCACCGCTTCCAGAATCCGGCGCATAATGAGAATACCGCCATGACAGTTGATCTCGACAGTATCCTCTCTCGTATAGGTTTTCGGCGCTTTCATGACCGATACCATAACCTCGTCCAGAACCTCATCCCCATCCACAATAAAACCGTAATGAATGGTATGGCTGCCATAATCCTTCAGACTATGGCAGCCATTCTTAGACCTGTAAACGCGGTCACCGACCGGAATTGCTTCGCTTCCGCTGATGCGGATGATTCCGATGCCGGAATCGGAAAGCGCCGTTGCAATCGCTGCAATCGTCTCGGTCTGTTTCATTTTTTCCTCATTTTTTCAACGTAACAACCACATGCCGGAAGGGCTCTTCCCCTTCGCTGTGGGTCGTCACAAACTTATCATTCTGAAGCGCGGAATGGATGATCCTTCTTTCATAGGGATTCATCGGCTCAAGGGATACGCTTCTCTTCGTCCGCTTCACCTTATAGGCGATATTCTTTGCAAGATTTTCCAGGGTTTCCTTCCTTCTCTTACGGTAGTTTTCCGTATCCACCTTCACGCGGATGTAATCGTCACTGTCCCTGTTCACCACGAGGGAGACCAGATACTGAAGAGAATCCAGCGTCTGTCCTCTCTTACCGATCAGAACACCCATATCGTCTCCCTTGAGTTCGATATCCATCACCTTTTCTTCTTCATTAAAGCTAACTTCCACAAGGACCGTCATATGCATGGCCGCAAAAACGTCGTCCAGAAACGCCCTTGCCTTATCTTCCACGGTTTCCTTCACCTTCGCCTTAATTCTGGCAGGCTTCGCGTTAAAGCCCAGAAATCCGGAGGAACCCTCTTCCATCACTTCATATTCCAGCCTGTCGCTGGTCACAAGAAATTTCTGGCATGCTGCCGTAATGGCATCATCCACTGTCTTTGCAGTAAATTCCACGAATTCCATAATTTCCTCCAATCTACTTCTGATCAGATTTCTTCTTCTTTTCAGGCTTATTGTTGTTCTCGTTATAAATTCTTACCATGTTCGCCTTTGCCGTAATACTTCCTGGCTTCGGCGCCTTCTTGTTATACATCTCCGTGGATTTTCTGACGGCCTCTTCCCTCTCTTCCTGACTCAGCGGGGGAGCGGAAGCAGCCTTCTGGGAGATGGTTCGTTTCGGCTTCTGTGCCTGAGACTGAACATTTCTGGTGTTCATGTTCGCATACTGATTGATGGTTTTGGGATCAATTCCCGCTTTTTCCATCCTCTTGATGCGCTTATCCATCTTAGCCTTGGCTTTGTCCTTATTTTTCTCGATGATCTGATCCAGATCCATTCTGTCGATATGCTTGTTTACGGCCACCTGCTGAATGCTTCGAACCACAGAGCTGGCTACCCAGTACAGGCCGACACCGGCAGGCAGGGAGAAGCAGAACACAGCGGAGAAAATCGGCATGATCGTGTTCATCATTTTCATGGAAGCCATCATGCTGTTCTGCTGGTCATTTCCGGAATTCGTGGACGCTGAAGGCATCAGCTTCACGTTGATCCACTGAGTCACAGCGGAAAGCACAGGAATGGCAAGCGCCGCAATAATCAGCAGAATGCTCCCCTGCGCAACCGCATTGGAAAAATAATAAGAGGGAGAATCTCCGATATTCATTCCAAGAAAATTGTTATATTCAGCGAGCTTTGCCGTCGTAGTCTGAATGTCTGCGGCGAGACTGGGAAATTTCTCTGCAAGACTTGCCCATTCCGGCGTTGACGCCTTATTCAGCACATCGATAAATGCATTCTGAATATAAGTAACGTTTCCGGACGTATACTGCTCGTTGGTAAAACGGTTTGCATACATGGCCGCATTCTGGAAGCCCTGAATAAACTCTGCGCTGCCCTCCATGGAGATCAGCTTGTCCACCAGCGGGAAAAATGCGTCTCTCACCTGGCTGATATAGGCGGGAATCGCATAGATTACCCGGTACAAAGCATACAGGATAGGAAGCTGAATCAGAAGCTGCACACAGCTTCCCATGGGGGAAACCCCATATTTCGCATAGACAGCCTGCGTTTCATTCTGCATGGCCATCATGGAATCATTATCCTTCCTGTCCTTATACTTTTTCTGGATCGCCTGCAGCTCCGGATTCATCTTGTTGCTGAGTTTGGAAAACTTCTGCTGTTTGATGGTCAAAGGGAGCATCAACGAATAGACAACAATTGTGAAAATGATAATAGCAAGACCGATATTGGGAATTCCGATCAGATTCAACAGATCAAAAATCCACTCCATAATCTGTCCCAAAACGACAGCAATCCATCCGATAACGGGCGTACTGTCCTTCGTCAAAAGTATACCAGACAAAACTTAAATCCTCCTTCTCCCGTTTCCTCAGGGAACCGGGTCATAGCCTCCCCTGGAAAAGGGATTACATCTTATAATTCTCCAAAGGGCAAGAAGTCCCCCCTTTATGGCGCCATACTTTTCCACCGCCTCAAGCCCATACTCGCTGCACGTGGGAAAATACGGACATTTCGTCCGTTTCATGGGCGAAATGTATTTTCTGTATCCTTTAATCAATACGATAAGAAGAGTTTTCATGTCTCAATCCGATCCGGCTTTTCCGGCGCCTTTACGATCCGGTGAAGCCTTCCCAAATGAAGCAGCGCGCTCTCGACCTCCCTGAAGGATGCCGAAGCGGCATTCGATCTGGCCACGATTACGATATCCAAACCACTATTGAATACCTTTTCCTGCAACCGGTAGCCTTCACGAACCAGCCTTGTAACATGATGCCTTACAACGCTGTTTCCAACCTTTTTACTCACGGATATTCCGACTCTGTTCCTTTCACTGTTATTTTCCAACACATACATCACGAACAACCGGTTGGCATAGGATCTGCCTTTGCGGTAAACAGTCCGGAAATCCTCATTTTTCTTCAAACTTTCTGAAAATTCCATCATTCAGGAATCCTTTCTCAATAAAACCGCAGCGTTTTCAGACGTCTGCGGCCATAAAGAGAAAAAGGCCACATCACTGCGGCCTATGCGGACAATCTCTTTCTTCCCTTAGCTCTTCTCGCTGCCAGTACCTTTCTTCCTCCCGGAGTACTCATTCTGGCTCTGAAGCCATGGACTTTATTTCTCTGCCTGTTCTTAGGCTGGAACGTCATCTTCATGAAACTGCACCTCCTTCGCTTTAAAAATGTGCATAAAATATACACAACACAATTTTGTGTTGGAAAATATCAGTTCAGATTATATAGGAAGAAATCCTTTCAGTCAAGCAGAAAACCACATTTTCAGCGAGAAAAAAAACGCTGAAAAATCCCGGAAAAAATCGTTGTTTTCACTAATACAACATATTGTTACTAATTTTTCATTTTTACTACAACATCTGGGGTGCCCAAAATCATCCACATTCTGAAAACAAAGCTGTCCACCATCAGAAATCTTATCCACAATTTGTGTATAACTTGTGGATAACATCTGCTTTTCCACTCCTTTTTCCACAGAAAAAAGATGGGAAGCCCCGTTTTCAGTACATGTGTAAATGTTAATTCCGGTTTTCCACTTATCCACATTTGCACATCAAAATCCCCGTTTTTGTTGATAACCTCCCCTCATTTTCACACAATGTGGAAAAATCTTATCCCCAGAATTAACATTTGATATTTGCTGTCTTTTAGAGTAAGATAAGGTAGACGTATTTTCCACAGCAAGGAAATACCCCACAGGAGGTTCAGGGATGCAGACAATTGAGGATAAATGGGACGAGATTAAGGAAAATATCAGAAAGGAATATGATCTTTCCGACGTTTCCTTTCATACGTGGGTAGAACCCCTGCGTTTTTTTGATGTTCAGGATGATGTGGTGACCATTCTGATCCCGTCAGACCAGTCCCATGCGCTCAACTACATTTCTTCCAAATATAAGGACTTTTTTCATGTCATCATATCCGAAATGATGGATCATGAATATGACATTTCCTTCATATTGGAAAAAGACGCGAAAAAAAAGGAGGCTGTGCAGGAGGAAGACCTGAAGGCTCCTTTTAACCCCGTCTACAATATTAATTATGAAAATGCGAACCTGAATCCCAAGTATAAATTCGATACCTTCGTCGTGGGAAGCAACAACAAGTTCGCCCACTCCGCATCTCTCGCGGTCGCCGAATCGCCGGGAGAAGCCTATAATCCGCTGTACCTGTATGGAGGCGCCGGTCTTGGAAAAACCCACCTGATGCATTCCATCGGGCATTTTGTGCTGGAGAAAAATCCCGATATGAAGGTGATTTACGTCACCTCTGAGTCCTTTACCAACGAGGTAATCGATTCCATCAGAGGCGGTAACGCTGCAGCCATGACCAACCTGCGGGATAAGTACCGGACGGTCGATGTGCTCATGATCGATGACATCCAGTTTATAATAGGAAAAGAAAGCACACAGGAAGAATTTTTCCATACCTTCAATGTGCTGCACGGCGCCGGAAAACAGATCGTTCTGTCCTCCGATAAACCGCCGAAGGAAATGGAAACCCTGGATGAACGGTTCCGTTCCCGGTTCGAATGGGGGCTGATTGCGGATATTCAGCCGCCGGATTACGAAACGAGAATGGCAATCCTCCGGAAAAACGCGGAGAATTACGATAAGAAAATCGACGATTCCATCTTCCAGTACATCGCCACCAACATCAAGTCCAACATTCGTGAACTGGAAGGCGCTTTTAACCGGATTATCGCAAAATCCAAGATTGAAAATCAGCCGGAAATCACACTGGAGCTGGCGGAGGATGCTCTGAAGGACATCATCAACCCGGACAAGCCCGACAAAATCACGCCGGAGCTCATCATCCGCGTGGTTGCGGAGCACTATGGCGTCAATCCGGAGGACATCACCTCCAAGAAGAGAAATTCCGAGTTTGTCCTTCCCAGACAGGTGGTCATGTACCTCTGTAGGGATCTGACGGACACGTCGCTGGCTAATATCGGAAAACTTCTGGGCAAAAAGGACCATACCACCGTCATTCACGGAGCCAATAAGATTGCGGACGAGCTTTCCTCCAATGAAGAGCTGAAGAACAATATCGAGATCGTCAAGAAGAAAATATGTGTATAACTTTGTTTATGAACGGTTGAAAGCCTGTTGAAGGGCTGGGGAAACGTTGTGAATCCCCTGAAAAACGATCTGAATGTGGATAAGTACCCCCACAGATGCGGTGTGAATAACCGGAGAATTAACCTCAGACCATCCAAAAGTTGTGAACAGGTTATCCCTTTCCACATTTCCCGAAGCCAGGCGGGTTCAGACCGGTTATCCACATATCGACAGCCCCTATTAAGAATATTACGAAATATATATATTAATTTATTACATGGCGCGCCCGCGCCCGGCGCCGGAAGGCTGCCGAAACCATGTGAATTCACAGAAGGGAGTTTATGCACAAATGAAATTAGTCTGTTCCAAAGGAAATCTGCTGAACGGGCTTCAGGTAGTATCCAAAGCCGTTCCCAATAAAACCACTATGTCCATTCTGGAGTGTATCCTGATCGATTCTACAGAGGGACAGATCAAGCTAACCGCCAACGATATGGAACTGGGAATCGAAACCATCATTGACGGAACTATCGTCGAAAAGGGAATCATCGCCCTGGATGCCAAAATTTTCCTGGAAATCGTCCGGAAGCTGCCTGACAACGATATTACAATTACGACGGATGCCAATTTTAAGACTACCATCACCTGTGAAAAGGCGAAATTCAACATCATCGGCAAATCCGGAGAAGATTTTTCCTACCTTCCGATGATCGAACGGAACGATTCCATCCTTCTGTCCCAGTTTACCCTGAAGGAAGTGATCCGCCAGACCATTTTTTCCATCTCCGACAATGACAGCAACCGCCTGATGAGCGGTGAACTGTTCGAAATCAACGGAGATACCATGCGTGTGGCTTCTCTGGACGGACACCGTATTTCCATCCGGAAGATCGAACTGAAGGAAAGCTATCCTGCCAGAAAGGTAGTTGTCCCCGGAAAGACGCTGAATGAAATCAGCAAAATTCTGAGCGGCGATGCAGATAAGGATGTAACCATCTTCTTCACGGATAAGCATATTGTCTTTGAATTTGACAACACAACTGTAGTATCCAGACTGATTGAAGGCGAATACTTCAAGATCGATCAGATGCTTTCCAGCGACTATGAGACCAAAGTAACCATCAACAAGAAGGAGCTGCTTGACTGTATTGACCGCGCAACACTGCTCATCAAGGAGGGAGACAAAAAGCCCATCATCATCAACATCACCGACGGAGCCATGGAGCTGAAAATCAATTCCACGGTGGGCAGCATGGATGAGGAAATCGATATTGAAAAGCTGGGAAAGGATCTGATGATCGGCTTCAATCCCAGATTCCTGATCGATGCCCTTCGTGTAATTGACGACGAAACGATTACCATTTATCTGGTTAATCCAAAGGCACCCTGCTTTATCCGGGATGATGAGAACAGTTACATTTACCTGATCCTTCCGGTGAATTTCACCACAGTGGCATAATACAGAAAAGAGGGTAATACATGAGCGCAGTTCAAAGCTTTAAAATCAAGGACGACCATATCAAGCTGGGACAGGTTCTGAAGGCTGCGGGAATGGTGGAGTCCGGAGTGGACGCCAAGTATGCCATTCTTGACGGCCTGGTTAAAGTGAACGGAAATGTGGAGCTGCAGAGAGGAAAAAAGCTCTATCCGGGAGATGTGGTGGAATATCAGGGAGAAACTCTGAAAATCGAGTGAGGGCTGTGAATGGTTATCAAATCACTGGAGTTGTCAAATTTCAGA
Organism: uncultured Lachnospiraceae bacterium; assembly: GCA_900544445.1. Taxonomy (GTDB): domain Bacteria; phylum Bacillota; class Clostridia; order Lachnospirales; family Lachnospiraceae; genus Eisenbergiella; species Eisenbergiella intestinigallinarum. Next base: position 20,602 of record UQVK01000024.1, on the reverse strand, counting down.
AATTTCAGACTCCTTGATCTAAATTTTGACGAAAAAACAAATATTTTATATGGCGATAACGCACAGGGGAAAACCAACATTCTGGAAGCCATTTATCTGTGCGCCACAACCAAATCCCACCGGGGGACAAAGGACCGGGACATTGTGGCCTTCGACGAAGAAGAAGGCCATATCCGGATTTTTCTGGACAAAAAAGGGGATGAGATCCGGATTGACATGCACCTGAGAAAGAACGGATCAAAGGGAATCGCCATCGACGGGCAGAAGCTGAAGCGGGCATCCCAGCTTCTCGGCGTGATGAACGTGGTCTTTTTTTCGCCGGAGGATCTTTCCATCATCAAGAACGGTCCGGCAGAACGCCGGAGATTTGTGGATATGGAGCTGTGCCAGCTGGATCCCGTCTATCTGCGTGACTTAAACAGCTATAACAAAATCGTCAACCAGAGAAACCGGCTGTTAAAGGACATGGCCTTTCAGCCGGAGCTTTCCGGGACTCTGGATGTCTGGGATATACAGCTGGCCGGATATGCAAAACGGATCATCGAAAGGCGTACCATGTTCGCGCAGGAGCTGAACGGGATCATACGTGAGGTTCATGAGAGCCTTTCCGGAGGGAAAGAAGAGCTTGAGGTCGTTTATGAACCTCACGTGAAGACGGATGAGGTGGAGGAACGGATGCGAAAAAACCGGGAACGTGACATCCGCATGAAGCAGACCACCACGGGGCCTCACAGGGATGACTTCGCCTTTGTCGCAAACGGGATTGATATCCGCAGATTCGGTTCACAGGGACAGCAGCGTACGGCGGCTCTTTCCCTGAAGCTGTCGGAAATCGAGCTGGTAAAGCGGGTGACGAAGGATACGCCCATTCTTCTTCTGGACGACGTGCTTTCCGAGCTGGACAGCAATAGGCAGAATTATCTGCTTAACCGCATTGGAAACATACAGACGATAGTCACCTGTACCGGGCTGGATGAGTTTGTAAACAACCGGTTTGAGATCAACCGGGTTTTCCATGTTTCCCACGGAGAGATCAGCGATTAATTTTTATTATTGTGGATAACCCGGATTTATGCTATACTGAAACTGATTTTTTATGAACATTTTTCGTTTTTTGAAATCCCACAGAAGAAAAATGAGGTGAAAATCCTTCCCGATGCCAAAGAAAAAACAGTGATTTCTCTTTGGAGTGTCTTTCTGTGACGGATTTTTTAGTCATTTTCTGGAAAACGGACCTTCAGACCGTTTTTCCGGCTGGCGGAAATGGAGGAAGCTATGAGTACATTTGATGCTGAAAATACAGAGAGCCACGGCGAATATGGCGCAGACCAGATCCAGATTCTGGAGGGCCTGGAGGCTGTTCGGAAAAGGCCGGGCATGTACATCGGATCGACCTCCAGCAGAGGCCTTCACCATCTGGTTTATGAGATCGTGGACAATGCGGTTGACGAGGCCCTGGCCGGCTACTGTGATACCATTGAGGTGGTCATCAATCCGGATAATTCCGTGACGGTAACGGACAATGGCCGCGGCATTCCCGTGGGAATCAATCATAAGGCGGGCATTCCTGCGGTTGAGGTGGTATTCACCATCCTGCATGCGGGCGGAAAATTCGGCGGCGGGGGATATAAGGTCTCCGGCGGCCTGCACGGCGTGGGCGCTTCTGTGGTAAACGCCCTTTCCGACTGGCTTGAAGTGGACATCTGTTCAGACGGAAAGATCTACAGACAGCGCTATGAGCGCGGCAAAACCATGTATCCGCTGAAGGTGGTGGGCGAATGCGATCCCGAAAAGACGGGAAGCAAGATTACGTTTAAGCCGGATGCGACGATTTTCCAGGAAACCACAGTTTATGATTTTGATATTTTAAAGCAGCGTCTCCGTGAGATGGCCTTTCTGACGAAGGGCTTAAAAATCATACTCCGGGATACCCGTGAGGAAAATCCGCAGGAAAAGACTTTCCACTACGAAGGCGGAATCCGGGAATTCGTCAGCTACTTAAACCGGAGCAAAACCCCGCTGTATGACGATATCCTGTATTTTGAGGGAGAAAAGAACAACGTTTTCGTGGAGGTGGCTCTGCAGCACAACGATTCCTACACGGAAAGCGTATACAGCTTTGTCAATAACATCAATACGCCGGAGGGCGGCACCCATCTGGTTGGCTTCCGCAATGCCATCACCAAGACGTTTAACGATTACGCCAGAAACAACAAGCTGTTAAAGGACAGCGAGGCCAACCTGAGCGGAGAGGATATCCGCGAGGGCATGACCGCCATCATCAGCGTGAAAATCGAGGATCCCCAGTTTGAAGGACAGACCAAGCAGAAGCTGGGAAATTCCGAGGCGAGAGGCGCTGTTGACAGCGTGGTCAGCGAGCAGCTCACCTATTATCTGGAGCAGAATCCGGCCGTTGCCAAGACCATCTGCGAGAAATCCATCTTGGCGCAGCGGGCCAGGGAAGCGGCCAGAAAGGCAAGAGAGCTGACCAGAAGAAAAACGGCGCTGGAGGGCATGTCCCTTCCCGGAAAGCTGGCGGACTGCTCGGACAAGGATCCGAAAAACTGCGAGATTTATATCGTTGAGGGAGATTCCGCAGGCGGTTCTGCGAAAAAAGCGAGAAGCCGCGCTACGCAGGCCATTCTTCCCCTGCGCGGAAAGATTCTGAACGTGGAGAAGGCAAGGCTTGACAAGGTTTACGCCAATGCGGAGATCAAGGCCATGATTACGGCCTTCGGTACGGGAATTCATGAAGATTTCGATATTTCAAAACTTCGTTACCATAAAATCATCATTATGACGGATGCAGACGTGGACGGCGCGCATATTGCAACGCTGCTTCTGACCTTTATTTACCGTTTCATGCCGGAGTTGATCAAGCAGGGCTATGTGTATCTGGCGCAGCCTCCGCTTTACAAGCTGGAGAAGAACAAAAATGTCTGGTACGCCTACAGCGATGAGGAACTGGACCGCATTCTACGCGAGGTGGGAAGGGATCAGAACAATAAGATTCAGCGGTATAAGGGACTGGGCGAGATGGACGCGGAGCAGCTCTGGGAGACCACCATGGATCCTGAGAAGCGCATTCTGCTCCGTGTCAATATGGACGAGGAGACGGAATCCGAGGTGGATCTGACCTTTACCACCCTGATGGGAGACAAGGTGGAACCCAGACGGGAATTCATCGAGGAAAACGCCAAGTATGCGAAAAATCTGGATATCTGATGAGAATCCGGATATTGGGTTTTCTAAAATGATTTTCTGAATGAAACATGAGAAGGAGCAGACATGGAAGATAATATTTTTGATAAAATTCATGACGTGGACTTAAAGGAGACCATGGAAAATTCCTATATCGACTACGCCATGAGCGTTATCGCATCCAGAGCGCTTCCGGATGTGAGGGATGGTCTGAAGCCGGTGCAGAGGCGTGTGCTTTACTCCATGATCGAGCTGAACAACGGTCCGGATAAGCCGCACAGAAAATGTGCCCGTATCGTCGGTGATACCATGGGTAAATATCATCCCCATGGAGACAGCTCCATTTACGGAGCCCTGGTCAATATGGCACAGGAATGGTCCACTCGCTATCCGCTTGTTGACGGACACGGAAACTTCGGTTCCGAGGACGGCGACGGCGCGGCGGCCATGCGTTATACGGAGGCCAGACTGTCCAAAATCTCCATGGAAATGCTTGCTGATATCAACAAGGATACTGTGGACTTCATGCCCAACTTCGATGAGACGGAGAAGGAACCCGTGGTTCTTCCCAGCCGTTTTCCCAATCTGCTGGTGAACGGTACCAGCGGTATTGCAGTCGGCATGGCTACCAATATACCTCCTCATAATCTTCGTGAGGTGATTAACGCCGTTGTAAAAATCATCGATAACCGGGTGAATGAGGATCGGGATACGGAGATAGAAGAGGTGCTTTCTCTGGTGAAGGCGCCCGATTTTCCCACAGGTGGACTGATTCTCGGCACCAGAGGCTGCGAACAGGCCTATCGGACCGGACGTGGAAAGATCCGCGTGAGAGCGGTTACGAATATCGAAACCCTTCCCAACGGAAAGAGCCAGATCATCGTGACAGAGCTCCCCTACATGGTAAATAAGGCCAGGCTGATCGAGAAGATCGCCGAGCTTCACAAGGAGAAAAAGATCGACGGAATCACCGATCTGCGGGACGAATCCAACCGGGAGGGAACCCGCGTGGTGATTGAACTGCGCCGGGATGCGAATGCCAACGTGGTGCTAAACCGCCTGTATAAGCACACCCAGCTTCAGGACACCTTCGGCGTCATCATGCTGGCACTGGTGAACAACGAACCCAAAATACTGAATCTTCTGGATATGCTCAAGCTCTACCTGAAGCATCAGGAGGACGTGGTAACCAGAAGAACGAAATACGATCTCAACAAGGCGGAGGAAAGGGATCACATCCTGCAGGGACTGCTGATCGCTCTGGATAACATTGACGAGGTGATCCATATCATCCGTTCCAGTCGTACCACGCAGATCGCCAAGGAAAGCCTGATGAGCCGCTTTGAGCTTTCCGACGCCCAGGCGCAGGCCATCGTGGACATGAGGCTGCGCGCTCTCACCGGACTGGAAAGAGAGAAGCTGGAAAACGAGCATCAGGAGCTGCTTGCAAAGATCGCGGAGTTAAAGGCGATCCTTGCTGACGAAAAGCTTCTGCTCGGCGTGATCCGGGAGGAAATTTCCATCATCGGAATCAAATACGGCGACGACAGAAGAAGCAAGATCGGCTATGACGAGATTGACATCAGCATGGAGGATATGGTTCCCAGACAGAACACCATCATCGCCATGACAAACCTCGGATATATCAAACGGATGACCGTGGACAATTTCAAGGCACAGAACCGCGGCGGTAAGGGAATCAAGGGAATGCAGACCATTGAGGACGACTTTATCGCGGATCTTCTGATGACCACCACCCATCATTATGTGATGTTCTTTACCAATTATGGACGGGTATACCGTCTGAAGGCGTACGAGATTCCGGAAGCCGGAAGAACGGCGCGGGGAACTGCCATCATCAACCTGCTTCAGCTTTCTCCCGGAGAGAAAATATCGGCCATCATTCCGGTGAAGGACTACGAGGATAACAAGAACCTGTTCATGGTGACCAGAAACGGCATCGTGAAGAAGACGCCCGTTGTGGAATACAGCAACGTGCGCAAGAACGGCCTTGCGGCCATCGTTCTCAGGGACGACGACGAGCTGATCGAAGTGAAGATCACCGATGAAAATACGGAAATCTTCCTTGTGACGAAGCACGGCATGTGCATCCGCTTTAAGGAGACGGACGTCCGCGCTACAGGGAGATCCTCCATGGGCGTGATTGGCATGAACCTGGACGATGAGGATGAAATCATCGGCATGCAGCTCGACAGCCAGGGAGAATGCCTGCTGATCGTTTCTGAAAACGGCATGGGCAAGCGTACTGATCTGAATGAATTCAGTGTTCAGAAGCGCGGCGGAAAGGGCGTCAAGTGCTATAAGATCACCGAAAAGACAGGATATGTAGTCGGTGTGAAAGCAGTAAACGATGAACATGAGATTATGCTCATCACTACGGAGGGTGTAATTATTCAGCTGCGGGCGGAGGATATTTCCATTCTTGGCCGTATCACTTCAGGCGTGAAGCTGATCAATCTGGATGAAGGCGTGAAGGTGGCCCAGATCGCTAAGGTCAGGGAAAAGGTATCCGACGGAAGCCGGGAATTTGAGCAGCCGGAGGACGCGATGGAAGAGATCGAGCCGGAGGAAAACGACAGCGACGATATGACCGAAGAGGAACTGATCGAGGAAGGGCTTTCCGAGGCCGGAGAAGATGAGGATTCCGGGGAAGAGGAAGAATAAACTGTTACGGAAAAAGATTTGACTTTAAATGAATGGATGAAGCGGGCAGACTTTCCAACTGCCCGCTTCTTTTAAACTACAGAGAAAATTCCTTAAAGAGCTGTTCCTGAAACTGTCGGTCCGTCACAGCTCTTGAAATTTCATCTGTGCGGGAATTTTCAATCAGAAGCTGGATCAGGTGATTCACCTTCTGTTCACCCTGTTTAATTCCTTCTTTAATTCCCTTTTTAATACCGTCATTCATCAACATTTCTCCAAGAATAGTCATGGATATTACCTCCTTTACCTTTTCCAGATCATTTCTGTCCAGAAATTTTCCTGCGAAAACATACAGCAGAGACTGCAGCTGCATCAGCGTTTCTCTTTCCATGGTTGCTTCGGCTGCCTTTAAAATCTGGAAGCCCTTTAGAAAACGTTCCAGAAGGGTAAGCTTTCCGGACATCAGCGGAGTGAGCAGAATCGGAAGCAGATCAGATTTTGTAAGAGATTCCCCTTTGTACTGTTTTTTCTGTCTGAACTGCATAAAACGTAAGTGGTAACCGGAACCTTATAGGTACGGCTGATGGCTGCTTCATACTCCCGAAAGCGTTTCAGATCGTCAATAGTCAGCGCATCGCTCTCAAATTCAAAGTGGAGCCAGGAACCTTCGTCCGTCATAAAATTAAAATCTTCATACATATGTCTTACCTCAAGATGAATTGTTTCCGTTGGCATGACAGCAGAAGCAGACTGGGAAACATCCAGACAGTTCAGCAGATCGACTCCGAAAATGGCAGACGCGCTTTTCAGGGTCAGATCCTCTGCCTGATGGATTTTATCCGGATGTTCTCTTTGAAAATAAGGAATATTCAATGAAAAGTAAGAAATAAAAAGATTTAAAGAAGGATAGAACTGAAAAATCAGATTCCATTATAAGTGACAGAGGAAAAACATTCAAAGGATACACATGTCAGGCAGATTATGATAATTCAATTTCCTCTTAAATCAAAAAAAGAAAAAGGAGCTTCCCGAACAAATTCCAGTATGTAAGAATGATCAGGATCCGTTATTTCTGAAAAGGATAGATGAAGAAGGTCCATGGAAAAGGTAGAAGAACCTTCTTTTGAAACAGAATGGGGTTCATATCCAATCGTTTCCCATTCCGTTTCGGAGAAAGGAGCAGTTACAAGGACCGATACATACAGATCCGTATGATTGCCGGTTCCTCCGGTATTTCCACATCCGCTGACAATTTCCATGATTACGACATCATCGGGAAGTTCATTATTTAATGTTTTTGATATTTCTGAACGGTATTTAATTAAGACAATATCATCAAGCAGCGGGCAAAGAAAAAAAGGAAGAATACAGATAACGAGAATAGAGAAAACAAGAATGAGAAATATTTTTTTCATTTCATATACTCCTGGTTATTGCAGATAAAGAGATTTGTTTTGAAAATGGAGGTAACACTACATGTCTTGAATGTATCATGTTTTGGAAAGCCTGGCAAGAAAAAGTAACAGAGTATTGAAAAGATGTTATATTTAAAGTATTATACTCATAAGTTAACAAACAATGAAATATTCTGGCACGGAGGAAAGAAATGATTGGGCGGGAAACAGAGCTGGAAAGGCTGGAAAAGCTTTATAAAAGTGATCAATTTGAATTCCTTGTCATGTATGGAAGGCGGAGAGTTGGAAAAACCACGATTCTTCAGGAATTTGCCAGCCGGCATAAAGTGATTTTTTATTCTGCACAGGAAAAAAATGACAGCCTGAATCTTCAGGATTTTTCTCAGGCGGTTCAACAGGCTCTGGACGGACAGTTTATCGCGCCTTTTCCATCCTGGAAAGAAGCGTTTTCTCATATTACGAAAAAAACGCAGAGCGGCAGAACGGTTCTGATTATAGATGAATTTCCGTTTATGGCAGGTACCAATCCGTCTATAAAAAGTATATTGCAACATGAGATTGATCATGAATGGAGCAAAAAGAAAATTTTATTGATTCTATGCGGCTCAAGTGTGAGTTTTATGATCAATCAGATTATGGGATATGAAAGCCCGCTGTATGGCCGGACAACTTCCGTGATGGAGATTCTTCCGTTTGATTATCTGGACAGCGGAAAATTTTTCCCATTATACAGCAATGAAGAGAAACTGACAGCTTACGGTATTCTTGGAGGAATCCCGCGCTATTTGAATGCATTCTCTCCGAAACGTTCCATACAGGAAAATCTGGAAAAGGAGATTCTTGCAAACGGGGCCTTTCTAAATGACGAACCGATGACGGTTTTGCGGGCAGAGCTGCGTGAACCCAATATCTATAACAGCATTCTGGAAGCGATTGCAAGAGGATATAACCGGGTGACAGAAATTGCAGATTGTATCCATGAGGATAAAGGAAAGTGTGGAAAATATCTGACGACGCTGCTGGAAATAAGACTTGTGGAAAAAAGAACGCCGTGCGGAGAACCGGATAACAGCAGAAAGGCCGTTTATCTTTTGTCAGATCCTTTTTACCGTTTCTGGTATCATTATATTTTTGCAAATAAAAGCTATTATGATCTGCTTGGACCTGTTGAATCTGCAAAAGAAATTATGCAGGAGCTTCCGGAATTTATGGGAACTGCATTTGAAGAAATCTGCAGACAGTTTCTGATTCGTCAGGCAAGAAAAAGAAGACTGCCGTTTGTTCCTGCAAAGATTGGAAAATGGTGGGGAAATAATCCTTATATCAGGGCGCAGGATGACGTGGACATTCTCGCTTTGAACAAAAATAAAACAGAAGGCATTTTCTGTGAATGTAAATTTACGAACAGACCGATGCCGATGGAAGAATATGAGGATCTTCTGACGGCTGCAAAGGCCTTTCCGGATGATATGAAAAAATATTTCATGTTTATCAGCAGGAGCGGATATACCATGCCGGTGGTAAGAAGGGCGAAGGAAGAAAGAACAGTTCTTCTGACAATCGATGATTTGTTTCAAAAATGACAGAATCCTGTCAAAGGAATATCTGGAGAGAATCCATTAAAAATAGCGGAGGGGGAATGCGGCATGATCCTGCGGAAAACGGTGCGGGCGCTTCTTGTCATAAACGCCCTGCAATTCTTTGCGGTCATCCTGCTTGCGGCGGTTCTTGCGGATGAGATCGGAAGGCAGGTGAACCGGACGGTCTTTTTCGCAGCGGCAGGTCTGACCGGGGCGCTGCTGGTCAGCAGTCTGCTTACGCTGTACGCGCTGTATGTATCCAGCAGAAACCAGGAAAAAAGCTATCGGGAAAGTATGGAGAATCTGGAGGAGTTGAACCGGAGGCTGCGGGAACAGCGTCATGATTATCTGAATCATTTTCAGGTGATCTACGGGCTGCTGGAGCTGAATGAATATGAGGAAGCCAGAAAATATCTGGCTCCTGTTTTCAGGGAGATTACCAGCATGACGCGGGCGCTCAGGACGTCTCAGCCTGCGGTGAACGCCCTGCTGATGGCAAAAATGGAATCGGCGGAACAGAAGGGGATTGAAGTGCGTCTGGAGGTGAGCGATCCGCTGAAAAAGCTTCCGCTTGAGGCCTGGGAGCTGTGCAAGGTTCTTTCCAACCTGATCGATAACGCGATTTCTGCGCTGGGCCGGAAGGAGGAGGAAAGGAAGCTGACGGTTGTGATTTCCATGGAGGATGGAAAGCATGTGTTCCGGGTGAAAAACAACGGCCCGGAAATTCCAGGGGAGCAAAGGGAGCTTATTTTTCATCAGGGATTTACCACGAAAAAGGAGGAAGGACATGGAACGGGGCTTACCATCGTGAAGGAAATCACGGAACAGGCGGGAGGAACCGTTTCCCTGTTTTCTGATGAAAAGGAGACCTGCTTTGAAATCCGGCTTCCGGAGGATGCGGATTCAGGGGAAAAAAGAGACGTTTCATGAGCGGTATTGTATAACTTACCGGACAGGACTGGCGGTTCTGTCCGGATTCCGTATAATAAAAGAACAGAACGGACCGGAGAATCCGGATCCACAGGATTCAGAGCCGCCGGAGGCGGCGGAAAAAGGAGGTAAAGCATGGATGTGCTGCTGGCACTTGGAATTCTTCTCTTTCTTGCGGGATTTATTCTGATTGGAATTGAGATGGTGGTGCCCGGATTTGGCGCGCCGGGAATCTGCGGCATCATCTGTCTGGTCGCCGGCGTATTCGTGACGGCGGATACGGTGGAAGAGGGCGCTTTTATCACGGTGATCGTGCTTGCGCTTCTGGGCATCATGATGGCGGTCATTCTGTGGCTTCTGTCGAAGGGAAAGCTTCATTCTCCCATTGTTCTTGAGGAAGAACAGAAGAAGGAGGAGGGCTACATCAGCTCGGGGGACCTGGATTATCTGCTTGGAAAACAGGGAACGGCGGATACGGATCTGAGGCCAACGGGCGTGGGAAACTTCGACGGCGTGAGCTTTGATGTGCTTTCAGAAGGAAAATACATATCAAAGGGAGCAAAGCTGGAAATCATAAAGGTAAGCGGTTCCAGACTGATCGTGAGAGAGCTGAAGAATGAAAAGCAACCTGTCTAAACAACTTAAAAAGGGGGACTGAGCAATGGAAAATATTGCGGTTATCATTTTAATTGGAATTATTGGACTTCTGATCGTACTGTTTTTTGTGTTTGTTCCGGTAGGACTCTGGATCTCATCCCTTGCTGCAAACGTGAAGATCAGTATTTTCAACCTGATCGGCATGCGGCTGAGAAGGGTGGTTCCTTCCCGCATCGTGCTGCCGCTGATCAAGGCCAGAAAGGCGGGAATGAAGCTTGGGGTCAATCAGCTGGAGGCTCATTATCTGGCGGGAGGAAACGTGGATAACGTGGTAAACGCGCTGATCGCCTCGGAAAAGGCCGGGATCGATCTTCCCTTTGAAAAGGCCGTCGCCATCGATCTGGCGGGCCGGGATGTGCTGGAAGCGGTGAAAATGAGCGTGAATCCCAAGGTGATTGAGACGAGCAACGTATCCGCAGTGGCAAAGGACGGTATTGAACTACTGGTTAAAGCAAGAGTGACGGTGCGCGCTGATCTGGAAAGGCTGGTCGGCGGAGCGGGAGAGGCAACCGTCCTCGCCAGGATCGGTGAAGGTATCGTAACCACGGTGGGCTCCGCCAATTCCCATAAGGAGGTTCTGGAGAATCCGGACGATATCTCCAAACGCGTTCTGAGCAAGGGGCTGGATTCCGGAACGGCCTTTGAAATCCTCTCCATCGACATTGCGGATATTGATGTGGGAAGAAATATCGGCGCCCAGCTGCAGAGCCTTCAGGCAGAAGCGGATAAGAATATTGCGCAGGCCAAGGCAGAGGAAAGAAGGGCTATGGCTGTGGCGAAGGAACAGGAAATGCGGGCCTATGTGGTGGAAGCTGAGGCGGAGGTTCCCAAGGCTCTGGCTTATGCCCTCCGGGAAGGCAAGATGAGCGTGATGGATTATTATGAGCTGCAGAATCTGAAGGCCGATACGGAGATGCGTTCCTCTCTTTCCGAGGCGGGAGCGGATAAGAACGTTGCGAAAAAGGACTGATAAAAAGAAGGGAAGATGGATATGAGCGGGAAGCGATGGCAGGAGGAGCTGATGCAGTTTTTAAGAAACAGTGCCTCTGTGGACCAGAAAAATAGAAATCCGCTTTCAAAAGCCGCTTTCAGGCAGGTGAGACAGCTTTCTTCAAATGAAGCGGCTCCTGAGGTTCAGCTTCAGCAGGAAGCCGCGCCGCAGGAGATCCGGCAGGATGCCGCTCATGAAGAAGAATTCTGCCGAAAAAAAGGGATGGAAAGCAAAAAAATGAGTCTGCCGGAGAATCGGGAATTTTTAAGAGAGGTAATGATCTGGAGCGAGATTCTCGGAGAGCCTGTCTGCCGGAGGAGAAGAAAAAAATATGGCTGTGGGAGTAATGCTGGTGGAAGATGACGCCGGGGTGCGCACGCTTCTGAAGAAAATCATAGAAAGAAACGAAGGCTTTGAAGTAAACGGCGAATGCGACAATCTGGCCGACGCGGTTACGCTTTTTGTCAGAAACCGGCCGGAGGTGATCTTCATGGATATTGAGATCAACGGGGTGAACGGCATTGACTGCGCCAGGGTGATCATGGACATGGAGCCGAAGACCAAAATTATTTTTGCAACGGCCCACGCGGAATATATGCCGGAGGCCTTTGAGGTATATGCCTATGATTACCTGGTGAAGCCTTTTGATATTGAGCGGGTGGAGCAGACCCTGCGCCGGATTGCGGCGATGAAGGAGGAGCATTCCGAAACAGAGATTTCTGAAAAAAAGGTTCACTGTGAACGGGGGCTGGACCGGCTTCTGGTAAAGGGGCGGGAAAGCATGATTTTTGTAGATATCCCGGATATTATTCTGGTACAGCGTGAAAACAACAGCACCGTGATCTGTACGGCGCAGGATTCCTTCACAACCTCAGCCGGACTTCATGAAATTGAAGTCCGGCTGGATCCGGAGCATTTTATGAGAAGCCATAAGTCCTATATCATCAATCTGTCGAAGATCCGGAAAATCGAGCCTTATGGAAGATGGACCTATATTGTTACCTTCCGGGATACGGACAGGGACGCGCTGATTACAGCGGAAAAATATGAAGAGCTGAAAAAAAGGTTTTCCTGAACCGGAATACGGCAGCATTCAGGCGGAAGGCTCTGTCTGCAGCTTCTGAAAGATTTCTTTTACATCCTGAAAAATCCAGGTGGGTTCGCCGTCCCATTCCTGAATGTCCTTCATGGAGGCTTCTCCGGAAAGGACACAGATGGTATCTACGCCCGCATTGGCTCCGGTGGCGATATCGGTATAAAGGCGGTCGCCTACGATCACGGCGTCTTCCCGGGAGATTCCTGTATTTTTCAGCATTTTAAGTACACAGTCCACCATGATGGGCTGGGGCTTTCCGATGAAGAAGGGTTCCTTTCCTGTGGCGTTTTTAAGCATGATGCTCATGGAACCACAGTCCGGAATGAAACCGAAGCTGACCGGGCAGACGAGATCCGGATTGGTGGCGAGATAGGCCACATCCTTACCCAGCATGATACAGGTATTTCTGATTTTTTCCGAGGTATTTTCTGTGTCGAAGCCGATGAGGACGACAGTGGCAGTGTCGTCCGGGACCGTGACCACGCGCAGGCCGCTTTCCCGCAGTTCCTGGATCAGGGAACGGGTACCCATGCAGTAGACGGTCTGGCCCGGATAATGTTCTTTAATATACATGGCCGTTGCCTGGCTGGAGGTATAAAAATCCTCATAGCCTGCCGGAATGTTCATATCATTCACTTTTTTCACATAGTCTGCGACGGATTTGGAGGAGTTGTTGGTGATGAAAATATAACGTCCTCCGTTCTGTCTGATCTGATTCAGAAAGTCCAGGGTTCCTTCAAAAATCTGATTTTCATTGTAAATTGTGCCGTCCATGTCCAGAAGCCACAGCTTCTTATTCTTCAGGGCATCGGCGGCCTTTCCGGTGAGATCGGTGATCATGTCTGTTTCCTTTCCACATTTCTGGTTGCTATAATCGGAACGCCGCATCCTGCGGCATTTTCCAGAATGACGTCTCCGATATGAACAGGAGAGCAGACTGTGACGTCCTTCAGCTGTCTGACGCACTCCTCCATTTTTTCCTTCGGAATATCGGAAGCGGTTTTCACGGAAACGACGGGAAGCGTGCCGCCGGATACACGGACGGTGCTGGTGACGATCCGGGTCGGGTGGGTGCATTCTTTTCTGCCATAGGCTTCTCCGCGGGGGCAGGTGTTTCCGGTAACGCTGATGACCTCGCCCTCATTCAGGGTGACGGTGAGGGAACATCCCAAAGGACAGTTGATGCAGATCAGTTTACGTTCTTCCATAAGGGTACCTCGATTCCAGTATATTTCAAAATCATGAAGGAAGCAACGGTTATGCCTCCAAAGCAGTTAAAATTCAGACTGCAGTTGTTACAGTTCAATCCGAGCCGGCCTGAACTGCAATGGAAATGGAGGAGAGAGGTGTTCCTGTCTGTTCTTCCATGGCAAGAAGTTCTTCTTTTTTCAGAATTACCTGTTCCATCTCTCCAGGAGCAAGTCTGGGACGGCGGATGCTGCGAATGGGCCGGTTGTTCAGGTAAATGCCGATCTGACAGTTGCGGTAAACGTCGGCCACCCGGAAGCGGATGGTGAGACTGTCTTCCATGTGGGAAAGGCGTATGGTCTGGGGAACCGTATACCGCACGCCGTCTTTAGCCAGAATCGGAATGGCGGCTTTTGTTTCATCCGCAGAGCGGCTTCCAACATGGAAATTCTGAATGTAATCAGCGGCGTATTTTCCTGCATTTGCGGCCTCCTGAGAAACATAGTCCACCAGATCATGGACATGGAGCACATTTCCGCAGGCAAAAACGCCGGGAACAGAGGTTTCCAGACTTTCGTTGACGGAAGGTCCGTTGGTGATGGAAGACATCTGTACTCCAAGTTTGGTGGAAAGCTCATTTTCCGGGATCAGTCCGACGGAAAGGAGAAGGGTATCACAGGAAATGTATTCCTCCGTTCCGGGTATGGGCTTTCGGTTTTCGTCCACCTGTGCGAGTGTGACACCTTTTACCCGTTCCTTACCGTCAATATCAACGACGGTGTGGCTCAGCTTCAGCGGGATACCAAAATCCTCCAGGCACTGGACGATGTTTCTCTGCAGACCGCCGGAATAGGGCATCAGTTCTGCAACCACCTTTACCTTTGCGCCCTCCAGCGTCATGCGGCGGGCCATGATCAGGCCGATGTCGCCGGAACCGAGGATGACGATTTCCTTACCCGGCATGAAGCCTTCCATATTGACCAGACGCTGCGCAGTTCCTGCTGAATAGATTCCGGCGGGGCGGTATCCGGGGATGTTCAGCGCGCCACGGGGGCATTCCCGGCATCCCATGGCGAGAATGACCGCTTTTGTGCGAAGAATGGTGAGACCATCCGTCCGGTTCATGACAGTGACCGTTTTGACAGACGCAGGGATTTTTTCGTCGGAAGAAGTTTCTGATTCCTGCATGCTGATGTCCAGCACCATGGTATTCAGCCAAAAAGGGATATTCCGCTCCTTTACCTGCCGGATGAAGCGGTCCGCGTATTCCGGTCCGGTCAGTTCTTCCCTGAAAGTATGCAGGCCGAAGCCGTTGTGAATGCACTGGTTCAGAATGCCGCCGAGTTCTCCGTCACGCTCCAGAATCAGGATGTTTTTTACACCGCTGTCAAAGGCGGAAACTGCGGCGGCAAGCCCCGCAGGGCCTCCTCCTATGATAATCAGATCATATTCCATCATGTCCGTTTTTCCTTTCTGTGAAAACTGTGTCTGTCTGATCCTTTGTCATTCCGGTCAGAAGCCGGGAGCTGCCTCCGGATTTCGTGAGAGTGAGAGGGGATACGTCCAGCTCTCTCGCCAGAATCTCCATGACTCTGGGAGAACAGAATCCTGACTGGCAGCGTCCCATACCTGCGCGGGTACGACGCTTGACGCCGTCCAGGCTTCTGGCGCCCAAGGGACGGCGGATGGCATTGATGATTTCTCCTTCCGTTACGGTTTCACAGCGGCAGATCACATTTCCGTAGGCGGGATCAGAAGCGATGAGTGCCGCGATTTCCTCCGGCGTGGATGTGGCAACGCAGGGAATGTCTTTTCTCTGCCCATGAAATTCCGTTCTTCTGGAAGCGTGAAGCTTCTCTGCAATCTGTCCGGCCAGCAGGACGCCGATGGCAGGCGCACTGGAAAGGCCGGGAGAATCGATGCCTGCGGCGTTGAAAAAGCCTGGTGCGTCTGCTGCTTCTCCCAGAACGAAGTCGCCCTTTTCCTCACAGGCCCGCAGGCCGGAAAAGGAGGTGATCGCCATGTTTAGGGGAATGCGTGATGCGCTGAGACGGGCTTTTTCCATTACCTGTGAAAGCCCCACTGCCGTGGTATTTGTAGCCTCCTTGTCGGCGATATCCTCCGCTGTGGGCCCTGCCAGCAGGTTGCCGTGAACGGTGGGGGTGACCAGGATGCCCTTTCCCAGACGGGTGGGCTGCTGGAAAACGGTATGGGAGACAAAATTGCCGGCTTTTTTATCCATCAGGATATATTCCCCGCGCCTTGGCGTGATGTGAAGAGAGCGGGAGCTGATCATATTGTTAAAAGTATCGGCGTATACGCCTGCGGCATTTACGACGGCCCGGCATTCATACTCTGCATCGGCTGTCTGAATCCGATAACCGTCTGGTATTCCGGAAGCATTGTTTCCGGAAGAAGGTTTCCTGGATATACTTTTCACTTCTGTCTGAAAGCGGAACTGTACCCCGTTTTCAAAGGCATTTTCTGCCAGAGCGATGGTCATTTTGAAGGGACAGACAATGCCGCCTGTGGGCGCATAGAGCATGGCGTATACATCTTCGGAAAGATTGGGTTCGATTTCGTGGATTTCCTTTCCCTTCACGATGCGCAGGCCGGGAACGCCGTTCGCAATGCCGCGCTGATACAGCTCTTCCAGCCCTCCGATCTGATCCTCGGAAAAGCAGAGGACCAGGGAGCCGTTTCTTTTGAAGGGAAAATCCAGCTCTTTGGAAAGAAAATCCATCATCCGGTTTCCTTCCACATTCAGCCTGGCCTTCCAGGTTCCGGGAACTGCGTCGAATCCCGCGTGGATGATGGCGCTGTTGGCCTTTGAAGTGCCGCAGCAGACATCCTCTTCCCGTTCCAGAACCAGAACATCCAGATCATAGCGGGACAATTCTCTGGCGATGGCGCAGCCTGTTACGCCCGCACCAATAATAATTACATCTGTCATGACTACCTCTTTTTCCGCCGCCGCAGGCGGCATTCAATCATAAAAGAACGGCGGTAGCCGTTCTTTGGCACGACCCATCGGGTTCGTGCCGGCCTCTTTTTCCGCCGCCGCAGGCGGCAATAAATTGATATAAAAAAGACAGCAAAAACAACACGTCTTCTGACGTGTGAATTTGCTGTCTCATCTCTCCTGCAAATAAAATTATATTATGTTAAGCTTATTACATAAACCAGACCTTCCGATTGGTGGTGGATATGGAAACGGCTCCCGCATTTAACGCCGCTACGATATCCTCCCGTTCGGTGATGAGTCCTCCCGCGATGACAGGAATCGGACTTTCTTCACAGATCCTTCTGATGACCTTCGGCATCAGTCCGGGAAGCACCTCGATCACATCCGGGCGAACCGCTTCAGACTGCCTGCAGATGTTGTCAAAGGCCATGGAATCGATGGCAAAGAAACGCATGACGGTACACATACCAAGCTCTTTTGCCTGCCGGATCAGGGCAGGTTTTGTGGATATGATTCCGTCTGCTTCCGTATTGGTGTGGATAAAGTTCACCGCAACTTCTTTTGCTGACAGCCCGGAGATCAAGTCGATATGGACGATAACCGTTTTTCCGCCTTTTTTCAGCTTCCGGACGATTTCAGGGATGGTACAGACATCTCCGTAAAGAACGAACACGATTCCGATTTCCGATCCCAGGCAGGCGTTCAGGCCTTCTTCGTCCTTCACGGCGGCGATCACCGGGCAGTCTTCAAATTGTTCCATAAATTTTCTGTTCATAGATATTTCCAGCCATTTCCATAAAAAGAAAAAGACAAACAAAACAGGGCTCATCTCCTAAGCCCGCTTCCTTTGTCTCCTGTCTCTTTTTTGATTATAGCACAGAGGGGGAGGATGGGCAATGAAAACTGTGAAAAAATAGCAGGAATAAAAATAGCAGGAAGACTTCCTGTCTTTTTGACTTTTTATACGATATAATGAATTTATTTTCAGAGAAGTGATTTAGTATAGAAATTTTTATAGACTGATATGTGGGAGCAGGAAAAAGGAAAGGGGGATGAATCAAAAATGGGAGCAAAAGTGAACTATCTGGAACTGCTGAAACAATGGGGAGACGTGCTTCTGCGGCTTCAGATCAGACAGATGGATGATCTGAAGCTGGACGGCGGTATCCTCTGTCCGGCCTGCAAGCATATACACGGGAGATGCCCGGATGCCATCTACGGGCTGATGACGCTGGCGGACCGTACCGGTGAAAAAAAGTACCTGGACGGGGCGAGGGCGCTCTTTCGCTGGCAGGAAAATCTGCTTTGCGATGACGGAAGTCTCTATAACGACGCCAACAGCGAGTGGAATGGAATTACGGCATTTTCTGTGATCAATCTGTGCGAAGCCCTGACCCTCCATGGTCATCTGCTTCAAAAAGCGGAGAAGGAGGAATGGGAAAAACGGATGCGGCTCATGGGCCGCTGGGTGGAGAAAACGATCGTTCCGGGATTTGAGACGAATATTAATTATTATGCGGGAAGCGCTGCCGTACAGGCGCTTCTCGGACGCTATTTCGGCATTCCGGAGCTGTTTGAAAGCGCCCGGGCATGCGCGGAGTATGTTGCGGGAAGCGCTGCCGTACAGGCGCTTCTCGGGCGCTATTTCGGCCTTCCGGAGCTGTTTGAAAGCGCCCGGGCATGCGCGGAGTATGTCTTTGCTCATTTCACGGAAAACGGGCTGCTTGTGGGGGAAGGTATTCCACACGACAGTGTTACGGAAAGAGGCTGCCGCCCCGTGGACATCGGATACAATGTGGAGGAAAGCGTTCCGCTTCTGATCCGCTATGCGCTTGCGGCGGAGGATGAGCCGCTTCTGGAACAGCTTACCCATATTCTGCGAAAGCAGCTGGAATTCATGATGCCAGACGGCGGCTGGGACAACAGCTTCGGAACCCGTAATAATAAGTGGACCTACTGGGGAAGCAGAACCTCGGATGGCTGTCAGGCCGGATACGCGCTGCTGGCGGAGAGGGATCCGGTTTTTGCCGAAGCCATCGGAAGAAATACCGCCCTGCTGGAACGTTGCACCGGAAATGGTCTGCTGTACGGCGGGCCGGAGTATATAAAAAACGGAGAGCCTCCCTGCGTGCATCATACCTTTACCCATATCAACGCGCTGGCTGCTGTGCTGGATGCGGGAATAGAAGGCTATGAGCCAGACAGAGATCCGGGAGCGGGATGGAACCCGCAGCCTCTTCCATCGGACGACCGGGATCCTTCCGTCCGCCATTTTCCGGAAATCGATACCTGGAAGCTGACCTTTGAAAAATGGAGAGCCACCGTCACCGGATACGACTTTGGCCTGGAAAAAGGCCACGCTTCGGGCGGCACAATGACCCTGCTCTGGCATGAGGACATGGGGCCGGTGCTCCTTTCCTCCGTGGTGGATTACCGTCTGGTGGAACCTCTCAACATGCAGCTTTCCCTGAAAAAAAGCAGGCACTGTCCTCTGACGCCCCGTCTGGAAATCCTCAGAAACGGAAAAAGATATGCCTCCTGTTATGACACGAAGGCGGAAATTTCGGTAACGCAGGAAAAGGATGGAATTCGTATTCATGTACTTTCCCGCCCCGTCTCGCTGGAGCAGGAAGAGCTTTCAAAGCCTGTCCGGTTCCATATTGACTATTGGCTTCATAATGAGGGACTTTCTATCCGGACACAGATTGAAGGGCCGAAGGAGGAAGTACGGCTGGTGCTTCCGGTGATTGCGGGGAACGCGTCCGTTACTGCCGGATGGCAGGAAGCGGAGCCGGAACATATTTTCTTCCTGACCGGGGGATTCGGAGCCAGGGAATTCAGGATCCTTCCGGATGAAGAGGGTGTGATTGGAGTGGAAATTTCCTGTGGATGAGACTTTAAAAAATGAGAGGCGGCGTGGAAAACTTTTTTTCTGTTGATGGAAAGCATGTTTGAAGGAATTTCTGAATCATGAAAGGAGACTCATTGTGAAAACAATCATCACGATTCAGCACACGCAATCGGTTCATCATATAAATGGTATGGTTGGTTCATGGACAGACTGGGAATTATCAGAACTGGGAGTAGAACAGGCGAATCGAATGGGAGAAACGTTAAAAACAGAACTGTCCGAAAAAAGATTTGTCATGTATTCATCTGATTTGTTGCGGGCAAGGCAGACGGCTGAAATCATTGGAAACTATTTGGGTCTGACACCTGTTTTCAGGACAGAATTAAGAGAAAGGAATCTTGGCAGGTGCTGTGGAAAATCAGTGCGGTGGATGCGTGAAAATATGGAAATGCAGGAGAAAACCATTGATGACAGAATGTTTTCTGACGCGGAAAGCCGCAGAGATGAGTGGAACCGATTAGAACCGTTTTTTAATGAAATTATGAGCAGTAATAATGAAAATATAATTATTGTTTCTCATGGAGACTTATTAAGCGTCTTTTATACCATGTTTCTTGGATTAAGCGTTGAGACGATCAATGCAGGTGAAATATTTGGACTGGCCGGAGGAGTTTCCCATATGTTTGAAAATGAGGAAGGGAAACGGTTTATAAAGAGAATCAGTGATATGTCTTACATAAAATAGAGGCAGGTTTCATAGTGGATGGTTGCCCAAAGAAGGGTGCTGTCCACTATTTTTTTGTTCCACCCTGTGGAAGGCGGAAGCTGGAAATCCGGCAGTTATCATGGAAATTTATGCCGCAGTGCTGCATGATTTGAGTTTCAGGGTGTATAAGTAAAATCAATATTTAATTTGTAACATAAAATAAGTTACAATTAAAAAATATACATGGTAATGTAAGATTTGAAAATAGGTCTTATTTAAGATTTTTTAAAAGTTCTAAAATATTATCCCTCGGTTCAAATTTATCCTTTGTTTCTTCAAGTTCCTTTAA
This sequence comes from uncultured Lachnospiraceae bacterium, assembly GCA_900544445.1. Classification (GTDB taxonomy): domain Bacteria; phylum Bacillota; class Clostridia; order Lachnospirales; family Lachnospiraceae; genus Eisenbergiella; species Eisenbergiella intestinigallinarum. Next base: position 9 of record UQVK01000024.1, on the reverse strand, counting down.
ATTCCACCA
>UQVK01000023.1 GCA_900544445.1 uncultured Lachnospiraceae bacterium | reverse complement strand
GAATTGTCTCTTTCCTGCATGTCAGGGGGGAAATTCGGTATTAACCGACAGCCCCTTTCCTTTTTCCATTTTTTCCATTTTTATCCCGCGTCAGAAGTCCTCCGTCCGCATCAGATACAGCGCGCCGAAGGCAGGAAGATCGATTGCCAGCGTCCCGTTCTCTGTACGAATGCGCTTTCCCCGTTCTTTTCCAGCCTCCCCCGTTCCTCCGTAAATATCCCAGTTGCTGGAAAGGCAGAGCGTATAACCGCCCTCCTCCCTCTTCGCTCCGTCCTTCTTCTCCTGTCCCTCCGGGTTCAGCAGCAGAGGAAAATCCTTGTGCTCCTTTTCTGAAAAATTGAAAAGAGCCAGCAGCTCCTGCTTTCCTTCCGTACGCAGGAAGGCATAGACACATTTCTCCTCCTCATGACAGTCCACCCAACGAAAGCCTTTCCTGTCATAATCCAGCGCCCAGAAGGCCGGCGTTTCCAGATAAATCCGGTTCAGTTCCTTCATGAACGCATGAAAACCGTCATGCAGAGGAAAGGCAAGCAGTCCCCAGTCCAGCTCCCTTTTTTCGTCCCACTCCCGGAAATGGGCCAGCTCATTTCCCATAAAGTTCAGCTTTTTACCGGGATGGGCATACATATACATGTACAGGGCGCGCGCCTGGGGAAATTTCTTTTCATAATCCCCGTTCATCTTCTGGATGATGGTCGCCTTCCCGTGCACCACCTCGTCATGCGAGAAGGGCAGCAGATAGTTTTCTTCATAATAGTACATCATAGAAAAAGTCAGCCTGTGATAATCCCGGACTCTGTACTCCGGATCCGTGCGGAAATAATCCAGCGTGTCGTTCATCCAGCCCATGTCCCATTTATAATCGAAGCCAAGGCCTCCCTCTTCCGCCTTCTTCGTCACACCTGGAAAGCTGGTGGAATCCTCCGCTGCGAGCAGGATGCCGTGATTGCGCTCCTTCAGCCCCGCGTTCATGTACTGCAGAAACGAAACCGCATTTCCATTCACGCCCCGCTCCGGCTGCCCCTGCCAGTAAATCATGTTACTGATCGCATCCATGCGAAGCCCGTCAAAATGATATTCTTTCAGCCAGTAGTCCGCACAGGACTGCAGAAAGCTTCTCACCTCCCCGCGGGAATGCATGAAATTCTTACTCCCCCACTCGCTGTTCCCCACATCCCGGTTTGGATATTCGTACAGCGCGGTGCCGTCATAGTCCGCGAGGGCATAGTCATCCACCGCGAAATGCACCGGGACGAAATCAAGAATCAGGCCGATTCCGTTCTGATGAAACAGATCCACCATTTTTTTCAGCTCATCCGCCGTCCCGTAACGCGAAGTCGGGCTGAAAAATCCGGTCTGCTGATAGCCCCAGGACTCGTCGCAGGGATGCTCTCCCAGAGGCATCAGCTCCACATAATTATATCCGTACTCCTTCAGATAGGGGATGAGAAGTTCTGCCAGTTCATCATAATGATACCACTTCTCCACCGCTTCTTTCTGTGCCTCCGCGCTGTCACACGCTTCGGAAGCGGGCCGCTTCCAGGAGCCCATATGTATCTCATAGATGTTCAGCGGCCCCTTCCTGCAGTCGTTTCTTTTCTTCATCCATCCGGAATCATGAAAGGAATACGCCGTCATGTCCCGGATAAAGCTGGCGTTCTGCGGCCTCAGTTCCATGCCGAATCCATAGGGGTCACAGTGATCCCGAAAGCTCCCGTCCTTCCTCCAGATCCGGTATTTATACATGTCCCCCGCCTTCGCCTCCGGGATCAGGCATTCCCAGAAATTTCCGTCGTAAACCTTTTCCATCGGCGTCTCCTCCCAATCGTTGAAGGAGCCGATCACCGAAACCTTCTCCGCCGCCGGTGCAAACGTCCGAAACACCGCGCCCGCCTTCTGCGGCCTGCATCCCAGAAATTCATATGCATCAAAAATTTTCCCGGTATAAAATCCATACATATCCATAACCGCTTCCGCTGTCCTCACCCGCGCCGGATAGCCTCCGACAGAGGACAGTCTCCTCCTTTCCTGCCAATAAACGGCCTTTGCTTATTTGACCATAGTCGTTTATTTTGTTAAAATGATTGTAACCAATTCAGCAGCCTGCCGCCACCATCAGTTCTGCGGAAAGGTCGTTTATTCAACTTTTTTTCAAAAATGTCGAAAATCGATGCTGCAAAGGAAGAAGGAAAATCATGGATCTTCGCGTACAGAGAACCAGAATGAATATCAGAGATGCCTTTATCGAGCTTCGCTCCCGGAAGCCCATCGAAAAAATTACAGTAAAAGAGCTGGCAGAGGCCGCTTTCATCAACAAGGCAACCTTCTACCAGCATTATGCGGATCTTTATGATCTGTCCGAATCCATGGAGGATGAACTGATCGACAACATCATCGGCTCCATCCCCCATCCCGATACCCTTCTTGATGATCCAAAACAGGCGACGCTGGAAATTTTCAGCGCCTTTTCCAGTCAGACCAGACTCCTAGAAATCCTGTTTTCCGGCAGCCGCAGAAGCGTTCTGATCGGAAAGCTGGAAAGCCGCATCCGGGATCTGATTCTGAAAAAATATCCGGATTATGAAGGATCTCCCGGAGCGGAGGTGCTGATCACCTTCCTCATCCAGGGCTCCTTCCACGCCTATCTGAAGCATGGAGGAGAGGATCCGGAAAGCCGCCGGAGGACGGTTTCACTCATTGCCTCCCTGGTCAAGCGTCTCCAGCCGTTCCCTGCTCTTCCGGATGAAAATGCTCCTGATAAATCCTGAAAAAGCTGTCCGTATTCACTTCTTCGTCCCGGATCATGGAAACGGACTCCCAGAGGGGCTCATTCAGATTGCGCGGAAGGGAATCCACAAAGGCGTCATATTCCTGACCGAACACCTCATCCCGCCTCTGTTCCGCGATTTTTTCCTTATTGCGGTCCGTTTCCTCCCGGTTAAAGGTGCTGATGCACTTGATGATCTCATATCCTTCTGAGGTTTCCACCACGCCGCTGATTTCATCCGTTCCCAGGTTAAAAGCCGCCTCCTCAAAGGCTGCCTCCTGCTCCCCCTTTCCAAAGGAGAGCGTACTTTCCGACGCGTCGCTGTACTTCTCGATCAGAGACTCGAACGCTTCTCCGGAAACGGCCTCCTCCCGCACGCGCAGCGCTTCTTCGTAGCAGCGCTCCTTTTCCTCCTCTGAAAAAGGCGTCGTGGTTCCGTCCGCATTGTGTGTTACGGTGCGGATCAGAATATGCTGCACCGTAATGGTGCGCGCCTCATCATCGCTGATCTCCGGATTGATATCCCCGATGATTTCCCGGTACACCTTATCCGCCAGCGCGTAATCCCGGTACATCCCCTCAGCCAGCTCCTGCGTCACTCCCATCGCTTCCTTTTCCGTATCGCTTAAGGATTCCAGATACGCCGCCGCAGCCTCCTGCACCAGCTTCTCCTCCTGTGCCTGCAGCGTCACGCTACGCCTGTCCGCCAGCAGGGTCATCGCCTTGACCTGAGACAGCTTCGCCAGCACATTTTCCTTCAGCCGTTCTTCCAGCGCTTCCCCGTCTCCTGCCGCGTTCCAGATGTCACTGCCATATACCGATTCATACAGGTTCTGCTCTGTCGTCAGATACACCATGAGCTCCGCCAGGCTGCAGGAACGGTCCGCCAGCCGGAAGACCTCGTTCCGGTGAAAGCCCGTCGTCAGGACAATTTCCATCGTTTCGCCGCCCGCACAGCCCGTCAGGGACAACAGAAGGCCGAACACCAGAAGAAGGACTCCCGCTCGGGAATGCCTTCTCCCTTTTTCTTTTTTTCTTTTATTCATATCTTCCTCCCGAAGTACCGCATGCCGCCTGTTTGTCCGTGCCGAATCTCTTCAGAATGCTTTCCGCCGCACTCAGCCCGTTCGCAGAGGCCTGCTGCAGCCCCCTGGTCACACCGGCGCCATCCCCGATGGCCCGGAGCCCCTTGATGCTCGTTTCAAAATCCTGATCCACCACCACCCGGTTGGAATAAAATTTCACCTCCACGCCGTACAGAAGCGTCTCATCGCTCGCAATTCCCGGCGTCACCTTATCCAGCGCCCGGATCATCTCCTCAATATCCACCATAATGCGGTGCGGGAACACCAGGGAAAGGTCTCCTGGAACCGCATCCTTCAGGGTAGGGATCAGATTGTTGCGGCACAGACGCTCCTCCGTGGTCCTTCTTCCCCGCTTGAAGTCTCCGTAGGTCTGTACCAGAATCTTTCCGCCGCAGAGCATGTTGGACAGCTCTGCGATCTTTCTCCCATACTCGATGGGCGTGCTGAAGGGTCTGGTGAAATTCTTGGAAACCAGCAGCGCAAAATTGGTGTTTTCCGTTTTATATTCCTGCGCCTTATAGGCATGGCCGTTCACCACGGCAAGCCCGCCGTCATAATATTCCGCAGCCACCTCGCCGGAGGGATTCGTGCAGAAGGTGCGCACCTTGTCGTCAAAGGTCGGGGTATAGAAAACCAGCTTGGCCTCGTAGAGATTTTCATTCAGAAACTGCATGACCTCGTCCCGCACCTCCACGCGCACGCCGATATCCACCGTTCCCGGAACCGTCTCAATCCCGATCTCATGGCATTTGTCCTTGAACCAGTCCGCGCCTTCGCGGCCCACCGCGCAGACCACTTCGTCCGCGAGGAAGGTTTCTCCCGCATCCGTCACCACGCCCTGAGCGCGTCCCTCTTCCACCAGGATTTCCCTCACCATGGTGTTGAAACGCATGGAAACGCCCTCCTCCATGAGATGCTGCTGGAGACGGGAATAAATCTTATATCCCTCTTCCGTTCCCAGATGCCGGATCGGACATTCCACCAGCTTCAGGTTCGCGTTAATCGCCTTCCGCCGGATCTTCCGGATCTCCTTCTCCTTATCCACACCGTATACCTTCGTGTCCGCGCCGAACTTCAGATAGATGTCGTCCGATTCCCCGATCAGCTCCTTCGTCCGCTCATAGCCGAGGATCTGCGGCAGATTTCCGCCCACGTCCGGAGACAGGGAGAGCTTTCCATCCGAAAAAGCGCCGGCCCCTGCAAATCCCGTTGTGATGGCGCATGGATGACAGCCCGCGCATACGCCCGTTTTTCTTTTGGGGCAGACCCGCTTCTCGATGGGCCTTCCCTTCTCTATCATGAGTACCTTCAGTTCTTTTCTCTTCTCCAGCAGCCTGTAGGCACAGAAAATGCCTCCCGGACCTGCTCCGATGATGATTACGTCATACTTTTCTGCCATATTAAAATCTTCCTTTTCGCCATCTGCCGGCCCGTCAGAGCCGGCCCGCGCTCATTATATCACACTTCCTTACCGCCTGCCAACGGCCGAAAAAAAGGAGGAACAGCCCTTCTCCGGCTCTCCCTCCTGTCTGTGAAAATGCAGATTCTTTTTGACATGGCGCCCGCCGCAGCTTCTGCATGCTGCCCGCAGGCGCCTGTCTCACAGATTCCCTGCGGATCAGAGAATTCTTCTCACCCAGCCTTCCGGTCCCTCGATCCGGCCCATCTGGATTCCGGTCAGGGTGTCGTACAGCTTTTTGACCACCGGCCCCATCTCGTCCATGCCGCTCGGGAAACAGATTTCCTTCCCATGATCCACAATCTTGCCCACAGGGCTGAGCACCGCGGCGGTGCCGCACAGACCGCACTCCGCAAAATCCTTCAGCTCCTCCAGCTTCACAGGACGCTCCTCCACTTCCATGCCGAGGATATCTCTCGCAACCACTACCAGAGAACGTCTGGTGATGGAAGGAAGGATGCTTCCTGATTTGGGAATCACTACTTTTCCCTCCTTATCCACGAACAGGAAGTTGGCTCCTCCCGTCTCCTCCACGTAGGTTCTCGTGGCCGGATCCAGGAACAGATTCTCGTCAAAGCCGTTGGCATGCGCGGTCACGCAGGCATGCAGGCTCATCGCGTAGTTCAGTCCCGCCTTGATGTGGCCCGTTCCGTGCGGTGCCGCCCGGTCAAAATCGCTGACGCACAGCGTGATGGGCTTCGCGCCGCCCTTGAAATAAGGTCCTACGGGAGTGACGAACACGCGGAACTGATATTCCTCAGCAGGCTTTACGCCGATAACTGAAGAGCTTGCAAACATATAGGGACGGATATACAGCGTCGCTCCGCTTCCGTAAGGAGGTACCCATGCTGCGTTCGCCGCCACCACCCGGTCGATGGCTTCCAGGAATCTCTCCTTCGGAAAAGGCGGCATTTCCAGCCTCTTCGCGCTGTCAATCATGCGCTCCGCATTCAGATCGGGGCGGAAAGTGACGATGTGGCCATTCTCCGTCGTATATGCCTTCAGGCCTTCGAAGACCTCCTGGCAGTACTGCAGAATTCCCGCGCACTCATTCAGCACAACCTGCGCATCATCCGTCAGAGTTCCTTCATCCCAGGCGCCGTTCTTATAGTTGGAGACATAGCGCTTGTCCGTTACCATATAGCCAAAGCCAAGATTGGCCCAGTCGATGTTTTTCTTTTCCACTTTTCTCATTCCTCACTTTCCACACTTCAATCTGATGCATCATTAAACTACTTTATATCGTCTGTTATTATAGCACCATTTCCGTGTGCGTCAAAGTTTTTTTTGCATAAAAATGCACGAACCGCAAAAACCTTACAGCATCTTCCTCTTGCGCAGGATGCGGATGGCAATGATGCAGATGAGGAGGATCACCACGCAGATAATGCCGAAACCGAAGGGCGTATTTGAAAGAGGCATCCACTTTTCCTCCACGTTCATTCCGTAGATTCCGGAGATGATGGTGGGAATTGCCATGACGATGGTGATGGAGGCCAGATATTTCATGGCGGTATTCAGGCGGTTGTCGCTGACGGAGCTTAACAGCTCCCTGGTCCCCTTGATGATGTCCCGGTAGATCTGGGTCATCTCGATAGCCTGCTGATTTTCCACCACCACATCCTCTAAAAGCTCCTGATCCTCCGGATACTTTTTGATCCGGTTGTAACGCACCAGACGTTCAAACACCACCTTATTCGCCCGAAGGGAGGTGTCGAAGTACACCAGGTTGGATTCCAGTTCGTGCAGATCGATCAGATCCACGTCCTCCGTATCATTGCCGATGTGTTCTTCAATTTCCTTCCGCCTGCGGTCCACAATGCGCAGGTAAGACTGATACAGCAGGCAGGTGCGCCAGAAAATCTGATAGATAAACCGGACCTGCTTTTTCGTGCTGAACTCCTTCACCAGATTCTGCGTAAAGGCCTTCAGAACCGGCGTTTCCTCCCCGCAGACCGTAATCAGCGTCTCGTCTATCAGGATCAGGCCCAGCGGGATGGTGGTATAAGCCTCCCGTTTATGTCTGTATTCAATGGTGGGAATGTCGAACAGAATCAGCGAATACTCGTTGCTCACATCCACACGTGAGCTTTCCTCATCATCCAGCGCCGCCCTCACGTCCGCCGGATCGATTTCGTAGGTTTCCGCCACAAGACTGCATTCCTCTGCCGTTGGGGCGGTCAGCGCCACCCAGATGCCCGGCTGGAATTCATCCACCTCATGAATGATGTTCCGATCTGTCATATACCTTTTGATCATTGCGTCGCCTGCGCCTTTCTGACATATTTCAGGAAATGATAAGTGGTGTCAAAATAACACATCTCGTCGCTCTCGGCGGCAATTTCCCACGCTTCATCCGCATCCAGATCCGGGAACCAGGCATCCGCCTCATAAGCCCGGTCGATCTTCGTCACATGAGCGGTATCGCAGTAGGGAAGAAGCTGCCTGTACACACTCTCTCCGCCGATCACGTAAATGTTTTCATCCGCGTATTTTTTCAGTTCTTCCAGAAGCTCCTCCACCGAATGCACCACCACGGCGTCCTTCACCCGGTAATCCGGATTCGCGCTCAGGACAATGTTTGTCCGGCCCGCAAGCGGCAGCCCGCCGGGAAAGGTATCCATGGTTTTGCGTCCAAGCACAACCACCTTCCCCAGCGTTTCCTGACGGAACATCTTGTGATCCGCAGGGATGCGCACCAGAAGGTTTCCCCGGCAGCCAATCGCCCAGTTTTCATCCACAGCAACTATCAGATTCATCTTTGCAGCCTTCCTTTCCATTCCAGTTTTTCAGTATCCTAAATCGCAATCGGAATATCCCGGATCTGCTCTCCCGTCACATAATCGTCCACCCGCACGTCATTCCTGGTGAACTGATAGAAATCCTTTACCTCCGGATTCAGCCAGAATTTCGGCGCCGGGTAGGGCGTTCTTGCAATCAGCTCCTGAATGATCGGAATATGCCTGTCATAAATATGCGCGTCCGCAATCACATGCACCAGCTCGCCCACGTTCATGTCGCACACCTGGGCGATCATGTGCATCAGCACCGCATACTGTACCACGTTCCAGTTGTTCGCCGCAAGCACATCCTGCGAACGCTGGTTCAGAATCGCATTCAGTGTAAGCCTGTCCTCTCCCTTCTTCTGCGTCACGTTGAACGTCATGCTGTAAGCACAGGGATAGAGATTCATCTCATGCAGATCCTGATGCACATAGATATTCGTCAGAATCCGGCGGCTGAAGGGATTGTGCTTCAGATCATAAAGCACCCGGTCCACCTGATCCATCATCCCTTCCTTGTACTGGTGCTTCACGCCCAGCTGATACCCGTAAGCCTTTCCGATGGAGCCGTCCTCGTCCGCCCACTCATCCCAGATATGGCTGTGCAGATCGTGGATGTTGTTGGACTTCTGCTGCCAGATCCAGAGCATTTCATCGGTGGCGCTCTTTAACGCGGTCCGCCGCAGCGTCAGAATCGGAAACTCCTTTGAGAGATCGTACCGGTTCACCACCCCGAATTTTTTAATCGTATAGGCGGGCGTTCCGTCCGGCCACTTCGGCCGGACCTTCTCCCCCTCCGTGCTCGTTCCGTTTTCCAGGATGTCCTTACACATATTGATGAAAGTAATGTCTGCCAGACTCATATTTCCTCCACGCCGCCGCAGGCGGCCCTATCATTCCAGCGCGAACGAAAGTTCGCGCCGTGCTCCGGTTTATAATTTCCATTTGTCGCAGAGCGCGTTGATCTGATCCGCAAACCGGGCGAGATCCTTGTTCGCCATCCCCTTCGCGTCCCGGATGACCACAAGCAGGCGCGCTCCGGCCGCCTCCAGCCTCGCGTATACGCTGTTCTTTGCTGCCGGCGCCTTCGCGGTCTTCTCACGCCATACCGGCTCCGCCTCATATTCAAAACTATTATTAATCAGGTCAAACCGGGTGCCGCTGTAGGGCGCATAGGTCCGATATCCATGCTCACGGCTCAGTTCTTCCGCAAAAGAGGTGCAGACCGCATCCTCTCCATGCACGATGAACACCCGGAGCGGCTTCTCTTCTAAGCCGGACAGCCAGCCGATCAGCCCCTTCTTATCCGCGTGTCCGCTCATTCCCTTAAAGGCCACGATGGAGGCTCTCACGTCCACCGTCTCTCCGAACAGCTTCACTTCCTGTGCGCCCTCCAGGATCTTCCGCCCCAGCGTGCCGACGGACTGATAGCCCACGAACAGGATCGTGCATTCCGGCCGCCAGAGGTTATGCTTCAGATGATGCCGGATCCGCCCGGCCTCGCACATGCCCGACGCGGAAACGATCACCTTCGGCGTCTCGTCAAAATTGATGGCCTTCGACTCGTCGCTGGTGATGGAAAGCTTCAGTCCGGGGAAGGAAAGCGGATTGATCCCCTGGCGCACCAGCTCCATCGCCTCGTCGTCAAAGCACTCATATTCATTTCGTTCAAAAATTTCCGTGGCCTCCACCGCCAGCGGGCTGTCCACGTAGACAGGGAAATTCCCGTGGCCCGTCACCATGTTTTCTTCCTTGATCTTCCGCAGGATATACAGCACCTCCTGGGTCCTGCCCACCGCAAAGGAAGGAATCACCACGTTTCCGCCCCGGTCGAAGGTCTCCTGAAGAAGCCCCGCCAGATCCTTCACATAGTCGGGGCGCGCAGTCTCATGCAGCCGGTCCCCGTAGGTGGACTCCATGATCACATAGTCCGCCTGCGCCGTTTTCTGGGGATTCCGGATGAGCGGCTGGTTGAGATTTCCCACGTCTCCGGAAAAACAGAGCTTTCTCTCGATCCCGTTCTCCTTCAGCCACACCTCAATGCTGGACGAACCCAGCAGGTGCCCGATGTCCGTAAAACGAATCCGGACGCCCTCGCAGACCTCGATTTCCTTCTGATAGTCGCAGGGCACCAGCAGGGAAATGGCGCCTTCCGCATCCTCCATCGTATAGGGAGGCTCATACACCTCCGCACCCGAATGCCGCTTCGCCTTCCTGCTCTTCCATTCCGCCTCCTGCTGCTGGATGTGCGCGCAGTCACGCAGCATGATGTCACACAGCTGGGCCGTCGCCCGCGTCGCAAAAATCTGTCCCCGGAAGCCTCTCGCATACAGCTGAGGCAGCATGCCCGAATGATCCACATGCGCATGGGTCAGAAACACATAGTCGATCTGCGCTTCCGGTACTGGAAGCGGCGCATTCTCGAAGGGATTGATCCCCTGCTCCATCCCCCTGTCCACCAGCATGTGTATCCCTGCCGCTTCCAGATAATGACAGCTCCCCGTTACCTCATGATCCGCTCCGACAAAAACAAGCTTCATAGTCCTTCCTCCCATTTCTGGATCTTAAAAAAAATGCCACTGCCCATACCCCAGTATAACATGGTATGACGACAGCGGCAAATTTATTTATTCCGTTTCCACTACGCTTCCCGCTCTCCCGGCTCTACGGGCGAAACGCAGTCTTTTATTCCTCCCCGTATATTTCCTTTCTGATATATGCCCTGTTCTGATCAAAATCCACCTGCAGCACCGACATTTCCCTGATGGTCGCATTGGAATAGGTTCCGTCCAGCGGCAGGCTGTCCTGCACAATATCATAGGTCAGGAGCTTTCCTGCCATCATCGCAAGCCGCATGCATTCCCCCTGTGTCAGGTTGGTGGTCAGATTCGGGAACAGGCCGTTAATCAGCCCGCCCGGATTGGTTATCAGCGCGCCGGGAAGCTTCCTCAACACGGCGGAAAGCACGTTCCTCTGCCTCTGGGTGCGTGCAAAGTCCGTGCCGATATACCGGTTTCTGCAGTAGGCCAGCGCCTGCGCACCGTTCAGATGGATATTTCCGGAGAGCGAAGTATCCAGATAATCCGTTTCCATCGGCATGCCCCTGAGTTCATTGTACTCGTTCAGATAGGCGTTCACCCACTGCACCTCTTCATTGGTCAGCTCCAGTTCCACGCCTCCGACCGCGTCCACCAGATTCGCGAAGGCTTCAAAATTCACCACCGCATAGTGATAAACCTCCGTACCCAGATTCTGGTTGATCGTCTCCATCAGAAGCTCCGGGCCGCCATAGGCATAGGCCGCATTCAGACGATTCCCCTCATAGCCGGGGATCTCCACATACATATCACGCAGCAGCGAGGTCATGTGCACCGTCTTCGTCCGGTCGCTGATGGTAATCAGGATCATGGCGTCCGACCGGCCTTCCGTTCCTGACGTCCGGGAATCGCTTCCAATCAGCAGCACGCTCGTCACGCCGTTCTCCTTTAACGGGCCGCTCACACTTTCATTCTGTTCGTAATTCATCTGGTCATATACGACTCCGACTGCCAGATACAGCCCGCCGAAAAAAATTACCAGCAGGATCAATATGAAAACAAGAAACTTTTTCAGGCCGGAATGCTTTTTCTTCTTCCCGGTTCTGCCGCTCTGATTCTCTTCTTTCTGCTCTCTGCGCCTTCCCATGCTCCTGTCCTCTGCCTCCCTGCGGGAGATCTTCTTTTTTTCCACAGGGACTTCCTCTTCGTCCTCCCGAGAAAAATCTTCCTCCTCCCGGAAGGAATCCTCCTCTTCGTCCTCCGTGAAAAAATCCGATTCCTCTTCGCCATCCTCTGCGTCCGCTTCCCAGAGCTCCTCCTCATCCTCCGACCGGGAGTCCTCCCTGACCCCGTCCACCTCTCGCTCCAGAAACCGTTCCAGCCCCTTCTGGATCTGTTCCATTTCGTTTTCTGTATCTTTTCTCATATATCATGCTCCTTTCCGGGAGCCTCTTCCGGCTGTTTCAGGATGGTACTCAGTATATCACAAAACGTTCAAAAAGGAATGAACTTCAGAAATATTTAAGAATCCGTTTTCCGCATCCTGAAAGCCATCCGTATTCCCGCTGTGTTCCCTTTGTAATCAGTCTGTAATCAAACTCCTAAACAAAAAAAGAAGAAGTCTGCAGCATCTACCTGACTTCTTCTTCCTCCACAAGAGCGATAGACGGGGCTCGAACCCGCGGTCTCGACCTTGGCAAGGTCGCGCGTTACCAACTACGCCACTATCGCATTTTCAACCTGCCCGCCGTCTTCCCGACGGGCAAGTATCACTATACATGAACTTTACAAAATTGTCAACAACTTTTTTTCAATTATTATTCCGATTTCCTACCGCCGTTACTATTCACAGTCGATTCAGAATGGACCACCTGCCGCTTACTGCTGTAATTCTTCCCCATATTTCACGCGCAAAATCCGCGTCAGGGAATCGTTGATCCGCGCCTCATCAATCGTACCGTTCTGCACGGCAGCGATCACCCCCTCATAGGCCGCGACAAAATCCTCCGGCATCAGAATCATGTCCGCTCCTGCCTTCAGCGCCCTGACCGCAGCCTCATCCGCCGTATAATACTGGGAGATGGCCGACATGTTCATGGCGTCCGTAATGACGATTCCGTTGTAGCCAAGCTGTTTTCTCAAAACATCCGTGATGATCTTTTCGTTCATGGATGCCGGAACCTTATCCCCGTCCGTCAGACCTGGCGCGGAGATATGTCCCACCATCACCATGTTCACTCCGGCTTCGATTCCCGCCGTAAAGGGGAGAAATTCCGCCGTCTGCATTTCCTCCAGCGTTCTGTCCATTTCCACCTGACCGTCATGGGAGTCTCCCGCCGTATCTCCGTGTCCCGGAAAATGCTTGATACAGGCGTTCACGCCGTTTTCCTGAAATCCCCGCACCGCAGCTGCGACCATCTGAGAGACCAGCGCAGGATCGCTTCCGAAGGACCGGTCCCCGATCACCGTATTGTCCGGGTTCGTCAGCACATCTGCCACCGGTGCAAAATCCAGATTAAATCCATACTCCTTCAGATAAGAAGCGATCGCGGCTCCCGCCGCATACGCCGCATTTACGTCTCCTGAAGCGCCAATCTCCGCCATGGGCCCGACATTGTCAAGATTCAAAGCCTTCGCCACACGCGCCACCTGTCCGCCTTCCTCATCCACGCCTAGAAACAGCGGATGCCTGCTGTAGGAAGCCGTGTTTGCCAGCATTTCCTTTAACTGCTGCTCCGACTGAATATTCTTTGCAAAATAGACCAGTCCTCCCACCGGATACTGTTCCAGAGCTTCTCTGGTGCTCTCTCCCGCCTGGACGGCCGTTCCCACCCCGGTCAGCTGCTCCGGCGTAATGATGAACAGGCCGGCCACCTTCTCTTCCAGGGTCATGGCCTCCACGTAACCTCTGATCTGTGCCTCCAGCGTTTCCTCCCCGGAGGTTTCCTGCTGTATGGAGCCCTCTTCAGCAGAGTTCTCCTGCTGCGCAGAAATATCCGTCGGCTCCGGAATTTCTGACTGTCCGGAAGTCTCCGTCTGCTCCAGCAGCCCTGTCTGCTCAGATGCTGTCTCCCCTGTCGGCTCTTCCACTCCGGCCGTCCCGCCGTCCTCTTCCTGCACGCCGCCGTTTCCTCCCTGGGCCGCGCCGGAAATGCTGCGGATGACAAAAACACACCCAAAAAGAATGGCCGCCAGGATCAGCCCGGCCACAAGATAGGCAATGATTTGATTTCTGCGCCTTCTCTGTCTTCTCAGTTCCCTGCGGTTCATCGCATCTTCCATACCTTTCCGCATCCACGTCCGGATGACTGATCATTTCTACTGTCAGATTACCACAAAGAGAAGCGGGTATCAATCATTTTCATGTCTGATACCCGCTCTCAAACTATGCTATCCAATGGCCTATACCTCCATTTTTTCTCCTCTGCTCTTCTTTCCACTTCTTCTTCCTTTTGTACTCATGTACTGCAACGGTTTTCATTCTTCAATGATCCTTCGTCACTCAGGTAAGTGTACTCGTTTTGCTTCGGTATTAGATTAGCATTGTTCCTTAAAGATTTTATTTTTACGTTTCCGGAAGATTCTTTTCTTCTCTTTTGGATTCCTCTAAACTGACGGCCTGATCTTCTGAAGTCCATCTATCATAAATCTGGGTCTTTTTCCTTAAGGAATTGCTTCCTTAAAAAACTTCTTTCCTTTTGGAATCAATTTTCCTGAAATCCGATCCTGTCTGGATCATCCTTCTTCTAATTTCTTCCGTCTGCCTACCGATTCTGTCTTTTCCTCCTAAGATGTCAACTTCTTTGTTTTCTTCTTCTGATGATAAAGATCATTCTCGTTGCTTTCAGGAAATATCCGTTTTCAAAAGAATCTCAATTTACAGTTCCCGGTTTCTTCAGGTTATCTTCCTTCAATCTAAAGGCCTTCCTTCTGGAGATTCCTTTCCTCTTCCCGATCCGTCTTTAAGGCTTTTCCTATGAAATTGTTTTGTTATCTGTTTCTTAAAAGTGTTATCCTTTTAAGAAATAAGGTTCATGTTTTCGGTGGTCCGTACCTCCTTCTTTTTATTTTGTTCTCTCTTCTTTGTTTGTGACTTTATTATAGCCCCGCCTGTCCTGAATGTCAACAAGTTTTTTGACTTTTTTTCTATTTTTACATTATTTTCTATTTTTAATGTGTAATTTGCATTATTTATATGTATTTTGCTTTAAATATATTGAATTGTCTGATAATTTATCCTCTTTTCTTCTGCCTGAATACCTGTGCTTCCGGGGGCAGCATCTAAAAACAGCAGCCGGAATGCGGACAAAAATCCGTGTTCCGGCTGCTGCAGTCTGCTATTTCAATTATTTTCCGGTTCTGGTCAAAGCTGGACAAGGACGAAAATGTTGTAAATCGCCCGAATCGCCGCCTCGAAATCTTCGTTACGGACACCGATGATGATGTTCAGCTCGGAGGAACCCTGGTCAATCATTTTCACGTTGACATTGGCATGGGCGAGGGCGGAGAAAATGCGTCCCGCCGTTCCGCGTGTGGATTTCATGCCGCGTCCCACAACGGCGATCAGCGCCAGGTCGGATTCGATATCGATGGTGTCCGGTCTGGCAAGGCGGTGAATGGCGGAAACCACCTTCTGCTCCTTATCCATGAATTCATCCTGATGGACGAATACGGTCATGGTGTCGATTCCGGAGGGCACATGCTCGAAGGAGATGCCGCTGTCTTCAAATGCCTGAAGAACCTTGCGTCCGAAGCCGATCTCCGCGTTCATCATGTCCTTTTCAATATTGACGGAACAAAATCCCTTCTTTCCGGCAATTCCCGTGATAACGAAACGGGATTTCTGGCAGGTGCTCTCCACGATCCAGGTGCCGTTGTCCTCAGGCGCGTTGGTATTCCGGATGTTGATCGGAATGCCCTCTCTTCTGACCGGGAAGATGGCATCCTCATGCAGAACGCCTGCCCCCATGTAAGAAAGCTCCCGCAGCTCCTTATAGGTAATGGTATCAATGCCGACCGGATTGGGGATGATGCGGGGATCGGCAATCAAAAAGCCGGACACGTCTGTCCAGTTCTCATAGACCTCCGCATGCACCGCACGGGAAACGATGGAACCGGTAATGTCAGAGCCGCCCCGGGAAAAGGTTTTCACGCTTCCGTCGGGCATGGAGCCGTAGAAGCCGGGGATAACGGCCGCATCCATCTGTTCCAGGCGCTTCGACAGCACCTGATCCGTCTTATAATCATCAAATTTCCCATGCTCGTCAAAGAAAATCACTTCTGCCGCGTCGATGAAAGGAAATTTCAGATAGGCGGCCATGACGATTCCGTTCAGATATTCTCCTCTGGAAGCAGCGTAATCCTTTCCTGCCTTATTTCTGAAATTTTCCTCGATTTTCTGAAACTCCTCTTCCAGAGACAGCTTCAGGGACAGGCCCTTGATGATTTCTTCGTATCTGGCACGGATGGCGGAAAGCTTTTCCGAAAAATCGCTTCCCTCCTCCGCAAGCGCATAGCAGGCGTACAGCATGTCGGTCACCTTTTCATCGTCCCTGCTGCGCTTGCCCGGCGCGGAGGGAACAACAAAGCGTCTCTCCGGATCCGCCTGGATAATGCTTCCCACCTTTCTGAACTGCTCCGCGCTCGCCAGAGAGCTTCCGCCGAATTTCACCACTTTTTTCATAACCGTATCATCCTCCTGCCGCTGCCTGTATGCGGCTTTTTTTTCGTATTTTTCACTGTAACCGGATCAAAGCCGGTAACTGGGCTGCTTCAGGCCGAGGAAATGATCCATCAGCAGGGGGCCTTCCGAAAAATAATTCCCGCTCAGGATGGCTTCCGCCTCGTTATAGCTCCAGTTGTTTTTCTGCACGTTTGTGCTGTCATAGATCAGGTAAGGCACGCTTTCTGCCGTATGGGTACGCAGACGAATCGGCGTGGGATGGTCGGGAAGCACCATCAGCCTGTAATCCAGCCCGCTGGCATCAAGCCCGGCCGTAAGCGGCGCTACCACTCTTCTGTCCAGATATTCAATGGCCTGCAGCTTCTTTTCCACGCTGCCCTGGTGCCCCATCTCATCCGGGGCTTCGATATGAATATAGGCAAAATCATAACCGTCCCGGACCAGCGCGTCAAGTGCCGCCTGCGTTTTTCCTTCATAATTGGTATCAAGGCCGCCGTTCGCGCCCTCCACCCCGGCCACATCCATGCCCGCCCCCACGGCGATCCCTTTCAGGAGATCAACAGCGGAAATCATGATGCCCTTCTTTCCCGTCTTTTCATAAAAGGAAGGAAGGGACGGGCGGGTTCCCGCGCCCCAGAACCAGCAGCAGTTGGCCGGATTCAGGCCCTCCTGTCTGCGTTTTTCATTGATGGGATGATTTTTCAGAATTTCATAGCTTTTGACCATCATCTCATGGAGCTTTTTGTCTGTGGGAAGATAGGGGCCGATTTCCCGGCCGAGCACATCATGGGGCGGGGTGAGTTCTTCCACCTCTCCGTTCTCCCAGATCAGGCAGTGCCTATAGCTGGTTCCCACATAAAAATGATAGGGCGGCCGGTCCAGCTCTTCCATCACGGCGCGGAGAAGAACGGCACAGTCCTCTGTTTCGATCTCTCCGGAGCTGTGGTCCAGGATTCTGCGTTTTGCAAAAGGAATCCCTTCCTCTTCAGAAAGGGTCACGATGTTGCACCGCAGAGCGATGTCCGTATCCTTCATGGGGACCCCGATGCTCAGAGCCTCCAGCGGGGAACGGCCGGAATAGTATTTTTTCGGGTCATAGCCCATGACGGACAGGTTTGCCGTATCGGAACCCGGCTTCATTCCTTCCGGGATCGTGCTGACCATGCCGATCTCCGATTTCTGGCTCAGCGCATCCAGCGCCGGCGTATTCGCATATGCCAGGGGTGTCCGGCCGTTCAGCCTGGCGATCGGCTCATCCGCCATTCCGTCTCCCAGCACCACCACATATTTCATAATCAATCCCCCTCTACGCGGATGCGGCTGATGAAGCCCGAAAGGGCTCCGCACTTTTCGGCAAATGCCTTCTCGGTAAGGGAAGGGGTCACGAAGCCGAATTCTTCGAAAAGTCCGGCATCCACCATTTCGATTTCACCGAACAGCTTCTTCGCCTCTTCTTCACAGCCCTTTTTCGCGCGGACGAAAAATCTCCGGGAAGCTCCGTCAATGCTGCACAGGGAAAGCTTTTCCTCTCCCCACAGGCAGAGGATGTGGGTCCGTCCGTGCTTGGCGCAGTCGATCACGTCGGAGACGACGGCGCTGGCCGTGGGAAGCTTTCCCGCGCCGCGTCCATAGTACATGGAATCTCCCAGGGTGTTGCCGCGGATAAAGATGGCGTTAAACACGTCGTTGACGCTGTGAAGGGGATTTTTCTCCCCGATCAGGAAGGGGGCCACCATGGCGTAATATTTCCCATCCACCTCCCTGACGCTGGCAAGCAGCTTGATGAATTGATTCATTTTATGCGCATAAAGGAAGTCCTCGCGGGTGATCTTCGTGATTCCTTCCGTGTAGATCTCTTCGTAACGGGCGGTTTTTCCCGTCATAAGGGAGGCGAGGATGGCGATCTTGCGGCAGGCGTCATAGCCCTCCACATCCGCTTCGGGATTGCGTTCCGCGTAGCCCTTCTCCTGGGCTTCCTTCAGGCTGGCCTCAAAGTCACAGCCTTCCTCCGCCATGCGGGTTAGGATGTAATTGGTGGTTCCATTCAGGATTCCGTTGATCAGCTCAATCCGCTCCGCAGTCAGTGCCGCGTTCAGGGGACGGATGATAGGAATACCGCCGCCCACGCTCGCCTCAAACAGATAGTTGCAGGAATTTTCCTTCGCCGTGCGGATCAGCTCGGCTCCGTGGTTCGCCACCAGCTCCTTATTGGAGGTGCAGACGCTCTTTCCGGCTTTCAGAGCCTGCATGGAATAGGTGAAGGCAGGTTCGTTTCCGCCCATGGTTTCGCAGATGATCGAAACCTCCGGATCCTGCAGGATGACGTTCACATCATGCACCACCCTGTCCGCATACGGGTCTCCGGGGAAATCCCTGAGATCCAGAATATATTTCACCCGGATTTCCTCTCCGGCACGTCTGTCGATCACGTCCTTATTTTTCTCAATCACTTCTACGACGCCGCTGCCCACCGTGCCGTATCCCAAAACCGCTATGCTGATCATGTTTTTCCTCCTCTTTCCGCCTCTGCGGACGGCATTTTTTGTCTGAAGCTATTCTCTGGCGAGGATCTTCACGTTGCGTACGCCCTTTTCCTCTTCCATCGCCTCCAGCATTCTGGATACGTCCGAGGTGGTGCTTAACACCTGAACGCTGATGCTCAGGGACGCCACGCCGTTAATCGGGATACTCTGATGGATCGTCAGAATATTCGCCCCGAAGTCCGCTATGACCTTCAGCAGGTCGGAAAGCAGGCCCGGCTCGTCATCTATGGACAGGGAAAGCGTGATTGTCGTTCCCTGGGTATTGTCATGAAAGGGGAAAATATCATCCTTATATTTGTAAAAGGAACTCCGGCTGATATCCACCTTTTCCACGGCATCCTGTATGGTCGCCGCCTTTCCCGATTCCAGAAGCTTCTTCGCCTCGACAACCTTTAAAAGAACCTCCGGAACGGCTTTCTGTTTTACCACATAATATTCGCTCTTCTTCTGCATTTCCACTCATCCCGCATTCGTGTCTTTACTACGCACACATTTGTGTGTCAACGAGAGATATTTTAGCATAGGCCCCATACGAAAGCAACCGCAAATTTTCACACGATTGTTTTTTTATCCGTACAATGCATACAAAATTCGCCTGAAAAGGAAGAGAATCAGCAGATGGACGGGGTAGAAAAGGTAGAAAAAGTAACGGTGTCCCTTCCGTTTTCTCTCTCCGTTGTAGAACCAGATCAACGCGAAGGAAACAAAGACGGTCATATGGGACAGCACCGTCTCCAGACAGGACAAAAGGCTTCGTCCGCCGATGAAAAGCTGCAGAAATTCGGTAAAAAGAAACGCGCAGGGAGCGTCAATGACCAGAAGCAGACGGTCCCGCATCAGAAGTCCGATGACGGCGATTAAAAGCACGCCCCTCCAGGAATAGTCCGTTTTCAAAAAAGCCGCCGCACACATGCCCGACGCGATAACGAACAGAATCCCCGCCGCCTCCGCCGCGCGCCAAAGAGCCCGGTTCTTTTCCGGTCTGCACGCCCCGCCATGCATGCGGGAGATTTCCCGCGTGCGGAAGGCTCTCCGCACACCATCCATGCCCCAGAGCACCAGAAGGCCGATGAGAAGCGTCCAGAACACGTTCTGGCTGTTTCCGTTGAAACCGCCGGAAAAGAGCAGGTCAAAGGGAATTTCCGATAAAAGGGCAAACACAAGAAGCCGGAACGCGTATCCGCGCCGGCTTCTTGTATGGAGAAATCCCTCCGCAAGCAGGAAACAGAAAATCGGGAAGGAAATCCGGCCGATGATGCGCAGAACGCTGTCCAGCTGATAAATTTTCAGATAGAGCGTGTAGTCCGTCACGTACCCGTCAATCAGAAGTCTTTCCAATATCCCTGCGCCGATGTGGTCGATCAACATGGTTATGAGCGCCGTCAGCTTCAGCAGATCCGCGGAAACACCTGCCGTCCGCGCACGCTCCGGCCGGTTGCTTCTCTCCTGTTTATTTTTCACTCTATGCCTCCAGCGGATATTTATCCGTCAGCTCCTTCACGATGGCGCGGGCATCTGCCACCTTTTCCTCACCGCCCTTTATTATCATGGAGATGGCTTCCGCGATCCGGTCCATATCCTGTGTGTTCATTCCCCTGGATGTAACGGCAGGGGTTCCCAGACGGATTCCGCTGGTCACAAACGGAGACTTGGGATCATTGGGAATGGTGTTTTTGTTGCAGGTGATGTTCGCCTCGTCCAGAAGCTTCTCCACCGCTTTTCCGGTCTGGCCGAAATTGGTCAGATCCACCAGCATCAGATGATTGTCCGTTCCGCCGGACACAATGCGGATGCCCCGCTCCATCAGACCGCTGCAGAGGGCCTGTGCGTTGTCCAGGATATGCTGCTGATAAACGCGGAAATCATCGCTTAAGGCCTCCTTGAAGCAGACCGCCTTCGCCGCGATCACATGCATCAGCGGGCCTCCCTGGGTGCCGGGGAAAATCGCCTTGTTGAAATTCCATTTCTCTGCGGCCTCTTTGTTGCAGAGGATCATTCCGCCCCTCGGCCCACGCAGGGTTTTGTGGGTGGTGGTGGTCACCACATCGGCATAGGGAACCGGATTGGGATGCAGTCCGGCAGCCACCAGGCCGGCAATATGGGCCATATCCACCATCAGGCAGGCTCCAACCTCGTCCGCAATCTCGCGGAACGGCTTGAAATCGATGGTTCTCGCATAGGCGGAAGCGCCGGCGATGATCATTTTGGGACGGCACTGTCTCGCGATCTCCTTCATTCTGTCATAGTCAAGAAATCCTTCGTCGTTCACGCCGTAGGGAACCACCTTGAAATATTTTCCGGACATATTCACCGGACTTCCATGGGTCAGGTGTCCGCCGTGGTCCAGGTTCATTCCCATGATGGTATCTCCCGGAGTGAGCACGGCAAACTGCACCGCCATGTTGGCCTGTGCGCCGGAATGGGGCTGTACGTTGACATAATCGCAGCCGAACAGCTTCTTCGCGCGTTCAATGGCGAGATTCTCCACCTCATCCACATAATCGCAGCCGCCGTAATAGCGCTTGCCCGGATAGCCTTCTGCATATTTGTTGGTGAGCACGCTTCCCATGGCGGCCATGACCGCCTTGCTCACCCAGTTCTCGGAAGCGATCAGTTCGATATGGCTGTTCTGCCGTTCCTGCTCATCCACGATCGCCTGCGCGATTTCCGGGTCCACCTTTCTCACTTCATCCAGAGAATACATCCTTACCTCCTTAATCCGCCGCCGTAGGCGGCATTCGTTCTGATAAAGAATGGCGAAGCCATTCTTTGGCACGAACCGCCGGTTCGTGCCGCCTCCTTAATCCGCCGCCGCAGGCGGCATTCGTTTTAAACCTTTGTTCGACGCGTTACCGTGTGAAACTGCGCAGATTGATTATAGCACAGTTTATCCGGCTTGAAAACAGGAATAAATCCGGAAATGTTTCTTATACTTTTCTTAAACTTGCATTCCCCCTCTTTACCGGGCTTTTCTCTTTTGCTACAATACAGCCTTAAAGGGATAACTGGAAGAACAGAAGAAGAATACGTTCGGATTCACGAATGCTAAAAGAGGGGAGAAAACATGTATCATTTTCTGGTCAATCCTTCCTCCTGTTCCGGACGGGGCGGGAAGTACTGGGAGCTTATCAGGACCGAGCTGGATAAAAGGGGCGTTGTCTATCAGGTGCATTTTTCCGAAAAACCGGGAGATATGGCACGTATGGTGTCCGACCTGACAGAAAATGAAGTTCATCTGATCGTTCTCGGCGGAGACGGCACCGTAAACGAAGCGCTGCAGGACATCCGGGATTTTAAGAAAACCCGCTTCAGCCATATTCCCACCGGATCCAGCAACGATCTGGCGCGGGATACGGGAATCAGCCGTGATCCTGTGAAAGCGCTTGTGCAGCTTCTGGAAAACGGAAAGGAGATTCCGATGGATGTGGGCGTCGTGCATTACCACACCGCCTATATACCGCAGGAGAACAGCCTGCCGGAACACGTCGTCCTGCCAAAGCGCGGCCTGCAGGGAAACGGCCTGAAGGAGACCAGCCTGCCGGACCGGATGTTCCTGGTCAGCTGCGGAATCGGCTTTGATGCGGACGTCTGCCAGCAGGCCATGTCCTCCGGATTCAAGGATGTGCTCAACCGGCTCGGTCTGGGCAAGCTGACCTACCTGGGAATCGCGCTGAAAACGATTCTTTTCTCCGGACGGGTCCGGGCAGTGCTGGCAGCAGTGGGACCGGACGGGAAACGGACAGGCCCTGTTTCCATAAAGCGGCTGATGTTTGCCGCCTGCATGTCGCACCAGTATGAGGGCGGCGGTTTTCGCTTCTGTCCGGGCGCGGACGCCTCTGATGGCATTCTGGACGTATGTGCGGTGGGAAACGTCCCGAAATGGAAGGTTCTGCTGGTCTTTCCCACCGCATTCCGGGGCGGCCATTACCGCTTTCAGGGAGTGGACCGCTATGCGGGACGCCGGATCCGGATCCGCACCTCGCGTCCTCAGTGGGTGCACACGGATGGTGAGGTGAACGCGCTCTCCAGCGATATCACCATCAGCTGCCGGCCCAGGCTGCTGCGCTTTTATGCCTGATCCACACCGGCCGGAGGATTTTATCTGTTTTGGAAAGGGGTATCTGCATCATGAGAAAAGGCATCAGATTCCAGGAACTGCTTCCATTTGTACTGTATTTCATCGTATATTTGTTTTGGTTTCAGTGGCTTGAGGAAAGGCATGTGAGGAGTTATCAGATCATCCATGTTTTTATGGACGATTATATTCCGTTCTGTGAATTGTTTGTCATCCCCTATTTTCTCTGGTTCCTCTATGTGCCTGCCGCCGTCCTGTATGCGGCGTCCCACAGCAGGGAGGAATATATCCGGTGTGCTTTGTTTCTCTGTACGGGAATGACGGTATTTCTGCTGATTTCCACCTTCTTCCCGAACATTCAGCATCTGCGGCCTCTGAAAATGCCGCGGGATAACGTGTTCACGCATCTTGTACTGCTTCTTCAGAAGGTGGACACGCCCACGAATCTCTGGCCGAGCATTCATGTATATAATTCCATCGGAGCACATCTCGCCATCAGCAGGTGCCTCTCCGCCCGGAATACAGAACAGGGGACTTCCTTTAGGAAATGGCTTCGAGCCGGTTCCTTCCTTCTGTGCGTATCCATCATACTGGCGACCATGTTCTTAAAGCAGCATTCCGTGTTTGATGTGATCACCGCTTTCATTCTGGCGGGCGCCATGTACAGCGTTCTTTACCGCAATGACCGGATTACCCTGCAGCGTCAGCGCCGGTCCTCCCGCCGCAGAGTGCGCGCGTGACGGCGGTTTCATACGACATGAAAAAGGCGGGTCTCCCCGCCTTTTTCTGATGCAGATGTCAGTTAAATTTGAAGAATCTCTGGCAGAGCTTATAGCCCTCCACCGTCATCTTTCTTCCGCCCTTTCCGGGCAGATTGGTACAGCTTCCCAGAAGGCCATAGCGCAGCTTGTAAAAAAGCATCACATCCTTCTGCTTTATGTATTTCCACAGCTCGTTTTTCTTCTCCAGGTTTTCCTCTGTCTCGGAACAGATCAGCATGATGGAGGAAACCGTGGTGATGATGTCAAGATAATTAATCATGTAGCTGCGCAGCTTCTTGTGTGAGGAAAGGAACTGCTTCTTTGATACCAGGTAATCTATCATGATGCGGTTCACCTTCAGCTGCTGGTCAATCCGGCCGATCATCACTTTTTCATTTACGGACTGATCCGCTCTTCCGATATAATATCTGTAGAAGTTCACGTCCAGATAGTACATATTCTTCACATAAGGAAGGGGTTCGTATACGAACAGGTTGTCCACATAGAAGGTGTGCTCCGGCAGCTTCAGCCCACAATCACGCAGGAGCTTTGTACGGAATATCACGGAATGCATGAGGATATACTGCCCCTTATGGAATCTGTGCACATCCTTCCAGGTGAACACCTCATTTTCCGGCAGCACATATTTATAGCGGATCACCTTCTTGCGCTTCTCGCCTTCCTTTTCATAGACATAGTTGGCGATCAGCATGTCCAGGACCTCATCTCCGCCCGCAAACATGCGAAGGGTCTCCAGAACCGTCTGATACGCCGTATCCAGCACCCAGTCGTCGCTGTCAACCACCTTGAAAAACAGGCCGCTGGCCTTTTCAATTCCCGTATTCACACCGGAGCCGTGGCCGCCGTTTTCCTTATGGATGGCTTTTACGATGGTGGGATACTTTTCAGCGTACTCGTCCGCAATTTCTGCCGTTTTGTCGGTGGAGCCGTCATCCACGATGAGAATCTCCACATCCTCCCCGCCCGGAAGCAGAGAATCGATGCATTTGCGCATGTACTTTTCAGAATTGTAGCAGGGTACCGTAATTGTCAAAAGTTTCATTTGTACCAAATCTCCTGTTGCATGGTTTACATGTTGCTTTTCACATAATCCAGATAGGCGGCAAAGGCAGAGGGAACGGGAATCTCATCCAGGTCTCTGCGGTCTGCAAAAATCAGGCCTTCCCAGCCCCCTTCGTAGGGTTCCAGCTCGTCCACCCATACGGCGTAGCCCGTCATGTGCCATTCCTTATGGGTGAAAATGTGCTTTGCTGTGGGCAGCTTTCTGATACGGATCGGGTTCAGGCCCTTTTCCTTCATCAGCCCGAGCACCTCTGCCTGTTTTTTCTTCCCTTCCAGCGCCGGAAGCTCATACATCCCCGCCAGAAGTCCGGTATCCGGCCGCTTACGGAAGGCGGCCTTTCTTTCATCCAGAATGACGAGTACGGTCTTCTCTTCCACAGTCCGCTGCTTTTTGGGCGCTTTTTTCGGATAGTCCAGTTCTCTTCCTTCTTCATGGGCCATACACACTTCAGCCAGCGGACACTCCCCGCAATGGGGCGCGCCGTTCGGCAGGCAGACCATGGCGCCGATCTCCATCATTGCCTGGTTGAAATCTCCGGGACGGTCCGCAGGGATGGCGGCAGAAAGATCCTCTTCCACGCTCTTTCTCACCTTCTGGTTCGCCATATCCCGCCCGTCCATCCGAAACCGCGCCATGACGCGCAGCACATTTCCATCCACCGCAGGGGCGGGACGCCCGTAGGCGATGGAGGAAACGGCCCCGGCCGTGTAGGGACCGATTCCCGGAAGGGTGAGAAGTTCCTGCACGCTGGCGGGCATCACACCTGAAAAACGCTCCATGATCTCGCAGGCCGCCTTCTTTAAGTTGCGCGCCCGGCTGTAATAGCCAAGTCCCTCCCAGAGTTTCAGAAGGCGTTCCTGAGACACCTCCGCCAGGGAAGGGATGTCCGGCAGTTCCTCCATAAAACGCTCAAAATAGGGCTTCACCGCTTCCACCCTGGTCTGCTGCAGCATGATTTCCGAGATCCAGACCCGGTAAGGCGTGGGCTGTGCGCGCCAGGCCAGCTGCCGTTTGTGCTCATCATACCACGGCAGCAGACGGGGCGCAATAGCGGACGCACTGCCTTTTTCTGCCGTTTTCGGCTCCTGCGGAAGAACCACCGGTATCTCGTAGGAAATGCGCATGCCGTCCTCCTTCACCTCGCAGCCCACAGCCAGAATACGCACTCCCGCCTTGCGGGCGCGAAGCAGCGCTTCGGCAAATTCCGGCTGGGTCCGGACATTGGGCATGAAACGGGTAATTCCTTCCATCTGTACCACAAAAAGAAGGACGGCGCCGCATCCCTCCTTCTTCGCTTCCATCAATTCTTCCACATGCTTTACCGCCCGCTCGGACGGAGCGTCGGGAAACAGGGCCACATTATCCTCTTCCAGGTTGACGCCCTTCACTTCAATCCAGATTTCTTCCTCCGGCATATCTGCTGGCACGTCTGCCTGCGCATCCGCTCCTGCGCGCACACGCACCCGGAAATCAAACCGGGACTTTCCGAAGGTGCATTCCGGGCGCACCTCTGTCACATCCGGATACAGGCCGCCCGCTCTCAGCCATTCCTCTGCGGCTTTGTTCGGCGCCGTGCTGTCCATGTTGACGAGCCTGCCGCCCTTTCTCACCGTCACCAGATCATAGGCCGTGCTGCGGGAAGGATTGGCGCTTTTCTCCAGCCAGACCTGTGCGCCTTCCTGCAGAAGTTCCCTGCATCTTCCCGTATTTTTCACATGAACCTTTTCCCGTCTTCCATCCATCTGAACCCAGGCGATAAAACGGTTCGGCCGCTCCAGAAAGATTCCTTCATGAATGTCGCTGTACTTCATGTTCCTGTCCTTCCTGAATCATCTCAGACGGTTGCATTCGTATTTTTCCCGCATGATGATACAGTTTTTCAGTTCTTCGTAACGGTCCATCAGCTCTCCCTCTTTCAGGTCAATATCCATGGAAACCGCCATGGTGGTGAGCATGTCGTCCGTTACCCTGCCGCTCATATCCGTGAATATGGCAAGCTTTTCCTCATAGGTGTCCGCATCCAGAAAGGCGAGAAGCATGGGATCCAGGGCAGGCTCTTCCTGTTCATCCTGCGGCTGCATATCCGTGCCCTTCGTCGGCGCTGTCTGTTCCTGCACCGAGGTACTGTCCGGCTCCGGCTGTCTGCGGTTCCCCGCTTCCGGGTTTCCTGCCCCGGAACTTTGTGGCTGCGCGGTATCCGGTTCCTGCCGCATTTCCGGCCGGTCCGCCTCTGAAACCTGTCCCACGATCTGCGGAAGGAGGGTGAAGCGGTATTCAGCGGCCGCATCCGGATATTTTGCCCGGTCCACCTTTCCGGCAAATTCCGCAAGGGGTCTTGCAAAAACCTCAAAGCTTCCGTACAGAGCCTGGTAGATTACCAGCATCTGTCCGGTATCCGCATGCTTCGCCAGCGTGACCACCCGGTACAGATTTCCTTTAAAATGCTGATAAATTTCATTCGGTCTTGGTGTTCTTTCCATAGCTTCCTCTGTTATTTCAGCAGCTCGCCCACAAGGCGGTTCACCAGAGCGCCGTCCGCGCGGCCCTTCACCCTGGGCATCAGCTCCTTCATGATCTTTCCCTTATCCTTTCCCGTGGGCTCCGTGATTCCAAGATTCTTCAGAACCTCGTTGATCTCGGCGCGAATCTGCTCCTCACTCATCTCCTCGGGAGCGAATTCCTTCAGCACGGCAAGGCGCTTTGCACATTCTTCCTTAATATCTTCTCTGTCCGCGGGAGCCAGATCCATGGTTTCCTGGGTCTGCTTGATTTCCTTTTTGATCACTTCGTTTTCTTCCGCTTCGGTCAGATCCGCGCGCTTGTCAATGGCCTTGTTTTTCAGCGCTGCAAGCAGCATGGAAAGCGTTTCCTTGCGCTCCTTGTCCTTATTTTTCATCGCGGCGACCATCTGCGCCCTTACTTCTTCGATTTTGCTCATGGCTGTTCCTTTCCTTTCTTTTCAAATCTTTATCCAAACGCGGATGGCGCGCATCAGCTGCGGCATCCGTCCCCGCCCCTGCTTATCCTCTGCCGGAAATGCCGCTGTAGCGGACGATGAGCATTTCCACGCCGAGCCGGTCGTTCATCCGGCCGTTCTTCACCGCCTCATCGGTTTTTACGCAGTCCGTAAGCGCTTCCTTCAGCACATCCATCTCAAACCGGGAGGACTGGTTCACATATTTCCCGGCGATGAAGCCGTGCAGTCCTGTTTTCTCCCCGATCCTCCGGTTGTCATATCCCTTTGCGCGAAGCTCCTTCACCTGAACCAGAAGGCTGAACTGTCTGCCAATCAAAAAAAGAATCCGCATGGGCGGCTCCTTCAGGGCCAGCAGATCGTAATAAAGCTGCAGCGCCTCCTTCTGCCTTCCGGCCGCGACGGCCTCGATCATGTCGAAGATCTTCCCGGTCATCTGCTGGGTGCAGACCGCGTCGATGTCCGCCTCGGTGATCGCGTCTTTTTTCAGGGTGTAACAGAACAGCTTTTCCAGCTCTCTGTCTATATTTTCCATGTCCGAACCTGTTTTCTGTAAAAAGAACTCCAGGCCGGAACGGGATATCGCCTTATTTTCTTTTTTTATTCTGCCCAGGATCCAGCGTTTCAATGTGGTTTCATCCTGAGTGGAAAACTCCACCGCGCAGCCCGCTTCCTTCACCGCTTTGAAAAGGCGGTTTCTCTTGTCCGCTTCTGCCTCGGCGAAAATGAAAAAGGTGGTTGGCGAAGGGGTTTTCAGGTAATCCGCCAGGGCTTCTCCGCCCTTTTTAAACCAGCCGCTGTCCTGAATGAGAATCACCCGGCGGTCTGCGAAAAAGGGCATCGTCTCTGCCAGATCAATGATCTGCGCCGGATTGATGTCTTTTCCCTGAAAGGAAGAAAAATTCATGGTATCCCCTTCCTGCACCATGGCCGCCTTCAGCCTGTCGCGGTACTGGTTTCTCAGGTAGGCCTCCTGTCCGTAAAGCAGATAGGCCTGACGGAACTGTCCTGTCTTGATGTCTTCCAAAAGCTGCTTCATGAACCCTCTCCTTCCGGGACAAATAGTCTGCGCAGATTCAGGACGGTGGCGTAATGGGGGATCACGAACGGCTCAGGCACTCCTGCCAGAAAGGCCAGATGCTCCTCTTCAAACCGGGCGATCTCCTCTTCGGGAAGGGAGGAGGCGCCGATTCCCCGGCAGGCCCGGATCCGGCCGTTCCAGCTGTCCCTGGTGAATGTGAGATCCAGATCAAAGCCTCCCGCCTGTTCCACCGCAAACAGTCCTTCGGCTTCCTCCGGCATCTGCGGCATGACTCTTTTCATATGGGCGCCCGTCCACTGGGGATTGTATTTCAATACCAGCTCCTCGCTCCTGCGCGCGATTTCGCTCTCTCCCGGCAGCCAGGCCATGAACAGGATACAGAAGTGTCCGTTGTCCTTCAGCAGTCGGTGTACCTTTTTGAAAATCTTTGTTTTATCAAAGTACATGAAGCACTGGCAGGCCAGAACCGCATCAAAGGTATGATCCGGGAAATCCACGCTCTCCGCCGGGCTGACCACATAGTCGATGTCCAGTCCCGCTTTCTTCGTCAGCCTGCGCGCCTGCTCGATCTGGTTCTCGGAAATATCCGCCCCGGTAAAATGCGCGCCGTAGCGGCTCAAGTGCCTTGGAAGCACGCCTGTCCCGGTTCCCAGGTCCAGCACGTTCCGACCCCTTTCACACAGGCCCAGTCCACGAATTTCCTGAAAAAAGCGTTCCGGATAGATATCTCTGTATTTCGCGTAGTCCTCTGAGGCGCGTCCCCAGTCGAATTCCAGGCCATGGTCGATCTGTCTGTTTCTCATTTTCCCTCCGTGCCGAAGCGGTATGCTGAGGCCGCGAGGAGAAATCACGCAGGTGATTTCTCCTCTGCGATCATAGCAGTTTTGTGCTTCGACACAAAACTGCCGATTGAAAAATAAGCCATCAGGCTTATTTTTCAATCTTTCCTTCTCTTTCGCAGCCCGGGCGGGCCGCATGAAAACCATAAAAAGAATTGCGCGGGCAATTCTTCCAGGGAAGCATACTGGTATCGTAGTTTTTACAACTATTGTATTATATCATCAATTTTAAAAAATGGCGAGATGCATTTACCGAAACGGAAATACGGTTCGATGAGTAGAAGTCGTCTTTTTACCCGTACAAATATAAGCCGGACTACGGTTCAGCCAGCCAAAATCTCAATTTTATCCGCATAAAGACGCCGTTTTCTACGGATAAAATCACAGAAAACTCATTTTCAGCGGTACAACTTGCTGATTTTGTACCGCTGAAATCACCGGAATATCTTTATCAACCGTACCGCAGAATCCGAAACTGTGTTTGAACCATATTGTCAGGCTTTTCCCCGCTGGGTATGTCGTGCAGGGGGATAAGAAAAGGCAGACCGCCGCCATTTATGGAGCGCCTGATTTATTGCATGAAAGGAAAAACCGCCGCAGAACGGGCATCCTTCCCGTTCTGCGGCGGCTGTGAATGATATTTCTTCCGGCTATCCGATGGTAACAATAATCATTCTGTCCGCGAGAAACTCTCCATTTTCCATCCAGTTCCCATATGCATAGACCTGATCTCCCGGCTCGATATCAGAAACGGATATCTGCTTCCGCTCCAGCAGGGTTCCGTCCGTCTGAAGGCTGATGCGTTCAATCTCCATGCCGTCCTGATACCGGACCGCTGCCGCTTCCGTTTCGTATCCGAGGGCCGGCGCGACGGCTACGTCTCCCTCAATCTGTGTTTCCACAACATGAGCCCCTTCTTCTGTGCAGTCCGCAATGCTGCCTGTCAGACCGGCATTTTCAAGAAGCGCTTCCGTATCCTCCAACGTTTCCTCTTCAGCCGTCTGCTGCGTTTCCACAGGCGTTTCGCTTTCCCCTCCTGTCATGCCGCATCCAGCCAGGAACACGGCCGCCGTAAGAATTGCCGTCCATACGGCGGCCATTGCTTCTCCGTTTTTTCCCATGATATCCGCTTATTCTCCCATCGTCGCCAGTTCTGCCGCCATCTCCGCCAGCTGTTCCGGCTCCATGGTCAGGTCAAAGCCCAGAAGCTCGTAGCTCAGTCCGTCCTTTTCAAATCTGCAGTTATAGCTGACCGTTTCCTCCACTTCATTGCTTCCGTAAGCGAATACCAGTCTGCCCTCCTGTTCTGCCTGAATGTCTTCTTCCGTCTTCTCATAATCGGCAGGAACGAACTTGTGTACCGTTCTGGTGACAGTCAGGCTGATACCGCCTTTCTCGCCTTCCCATACGGGCGTAACGCCGGGCGCTCCCGTTGTTTCTCCCTCATAGGAGCGGCTTGGATAAATATAAGCCGAAACATCCTGGGTGCCGTCCGTATAAGTAAGATCGACGCCCTTATAGCCGGAAAGCACGTTTCCATCCTCATCGTAATCACTGCTGTCCACCGGAAGGGCGGAAGCAAACCGGAAGCCGTTGGAGAATTCTTCCACGGAAGGGAAAGCAAAACCAACCTCCTCTTCTACTCCTGCAAGGGCGGAATAATCTTTTACCTGGTTGTTCAGATAAGAATGACTGGATGAGGAGGCAAGCCGTCCTGCCGCCGCCACCGTCACGGAACCAATCAATGCCACTGCCGCTACTGCAAGAATCACCTTTTTTGTGCTGAATTTTTTCATATGTCTGCTCCTTTCCATATCGTCGATGCGCAAGTCGATCTGACTGTCAATTTTCTTTTTCAGGTCTGTGGGAACGGAGATCTGATCCGCTTCCCCGCCAAACCACCGTGCTATTCTTTCATCCGTTCTGTCTTTTCTCATGGCTACCTCCACTTTTACCGCCGGGATTTTCCAGTTTCTTCTATTCCGCGTGTGATACCGCTCTGAGAAGTTTTCCGCCGGCTTCGTTGTCAGAAAGGCTTTTCCCCAGCTTTTTTCTTGCCGCATGCAGCCTCGATTTGACAGTTCCTTCAAAGCATCCTGTGATTCTGGCGATCTCCGCAGTGGTAAAGTCGTTGAAATAGTACAGGACCACGATGCTTCTGTGTTTTTCATCCAGGCTTTCCACTGCTTTACGGATTCTTTCCCGTTCCTCTTTCCCAATCAGCCGCGACAGGCAGTCGCCCCCGTCCGCCCGGTCTGCGCGCACTGCGATGTCCTCATCCGGAATCTCGCGCTTTCCATTCCGTCCGCATTTCCATGCCAGGCGGGTCAGAATCCGGTAAAACCAGCTTTTAAAGCCCGCCGGTTCCTTTAATTCCTTCGCATGCAGATATACCTGTACAAAGGTCTCCTGCACCACATCCTCCGCGTCCGCCCGGTTTCCCGTAAGCAGAACGGCCGTGCGATAGGCCTGTACATGATACCGCTCATAAATCTGATCAAAAGCCGTGCGGCTTCCTGTCTGCAGTTGTCTTACCAGTTCCATTTCGTTCAAGGGTTTCTCCTTTTGCCGCACTTGCGGCGCCGCATCCGCGGCATATCATTTTCAGCTTTTTTGCTGCCTTTTTCGGTGCACCTGCTAATAAGAGATTGAAGGGGTGGAAACGGTTCACTTTTTCTCAAAAAAAATTCAGGACACTTTTTCTTAATCCCAATTATTGCAGGAAGAAAAATCTTGTCAAACCCCTTTTTTTCTATTACAATGGAAATGCAGCAGCATACGGGGGCCTTTCCGCGCAGGATGCGGAAAGGAGTAAAAAATGTCATATTGTTGCAGAAGAATTCCGGTACCGGTCATGGTACTGGCATTTCTTTTATTATTAAGCGGCTGCGGCAGTTTAAGCCGCGGGAAAACAGTGGAGCTTGAACCGGTAACGGCGGCTGTGGAAGTACAGGCCGAAGGGGAAGCTTCTTCAGGCGGTCAGATTCCGGCGCCTGAGGCGGAGCCAGAGACGGAAACGCTCTCTGTCTGGGTGGTGCATATCTGCGGAGCCGTCAATCGTCCCGGCGTTTATACGTTCCCGGAAGGGAGCCGGGTGTACGATGCGGTGGAAGCGGCGGGCGGACTGAGCGAAGAGGCTGCGGCGAGCAGTCTAAACCAAGCGGCACTGCTTTCGGACGGGCTGCAGATTGTGGTTCCGACCGAAGAGGAGCTCGAAGGGCTTTCGTCCCGGGCGGCTTCCTCCGGCGTTTTTTCATCGGGTATTTTTCCCACGGACGGCGCACAGAATGCGGCCGGATCCGGAAACGGACTTGTGAACATCAATACGGCTTCCCTGGAGGAGCTGATGACTCTGCCCGGAATCGGACAGACCAGAGCTGAGGCCATTGTTGCCTACCGCCAGGAACGGGGAAGCTTTCAGACAATTGAAGACATTATGAAGGTGGACGGAATCAAGGAAGGAAGCTTTGAAAAGCTGAAGGAAAAGATCACCGTCTGACTTGGAAGTCGAGGTATCATATGGCTAAGAAGGTCCTGGTTGTGGACGACGAAAAACTGATCGTAAAAGGCATCCGTTTCAGTCTGGAGCAGGAAGGCATGGAGGTCACCTGCGCCTACGATGGAGAGGAAGCCCTGGAAGCGGCTAAAAATACGGAATTTGACATCATCCTTCTGGATATCATGCTCCCGAAGCTGACCGGACTGGAGGTCTGCCAGCAGATCCGGGAATTTTCCAACGTGCCGATCATCATGCTGACGGCGAAGGACAACGATATGGATAAGATCATGGGGCTGGAATACGGCGCCGATGATTATATCACAAAGCCCTTCAATATTCTGGAGGTTAAGGCCAGAATCAAAGCGATCATGCGCAGAACATCCAGCCGGGACAGGGAAGCTTCCGGTCCAAAGACCGTAGTGAACGGAGATCTGAAGCTGGACTGCGACAGCAGGCGCGTTTACATCGCGGGCAGAGAGGTGAACCTGACCGCCAGGGAATTCGATCTGCTTGAGCTTCTCGCCCTGAACCCCAACAAAGTCTACAGCCGGGAAAACCTGCTGAAGCTGGTGTGGGGCAACGATTATCCGGGCGACGTGCGCACCGTTGACGTGCATATCCGCAGGCTTCGTGAGAAAATCGAAAGCAATCCGAGCGAGCCGAAATATGTGCACACCAAATGGGGCGTCGGCTATTTTTTCAGAAACTGATATAAAACTACCCGGCAGCGGCTGTTTGCTGCGGCAAATGGCTGCTGCAGGCTTCAGCCGGCCGGGAAGAAGGAAGCGCGAAAACGCTTCAGAATGGAAGGAAACATGCATGACAGGCTGAAGGGGCTGCTTTCAAAAATACCCGCTCTCAGGAGCGTAAAGGTCTATATCTTTCTGCTGCTGCTCGCGATGGGAATCATTCCCAGCTTCGTGATGCGCATCGGCATTCTTCAAAGCTATGAAGACCGGGCAGTATCCCTGCGCATTTCCGATACGCAGGCGCAGTTCACAATCATAGCGAACCATCTTCTGACAAACAACTATCTGCAGGATACCTCCAATGCAGCGATCAACGCGGAACTGGAGCAGATATCCACTCTTTATGACGGGCGTGTGCTCATCATCAACAACAGCTTTCACGTGGTAAAGGATACCTATGGAATCAGCGAAGGGAAAACCATCATTTCAGAGGAAGTGATCCGCTGCTTCAAGGGGGAAAATACGACCAACTATGAGCGCAGAGGCGGATACATTGAAATGACGATCCCGATCATGGATTCGGTATCAAGCGCCTCCTCTTCCGCTGATACGGCGCAGACATCCACCGCCACCGTGCAGGGCGTGCTGCTCGCCAGCGTTTCCACGAAAAGCATCCGGACGACGATGGAAATCATGAACCGCAATGCCCTGATCATTGAAATCGTGATGATCATTTTCATTTTCGGCATTTCGGTGGGCATTTCCTATATTCTGATTCGTCCCTTCAACCGGGTGACACAGGCCATCAACGAAGTGAAGAACAGCTTCACGGACGAGCCGATCAGCGTGAAGGATTACCGGGAAACCGAACAAATCGTGGACGCGTTCAATCAACTGCTGAATCAGATGAAGGTGGTTGACGATTCCAGACAGGAATTTGTCGCAAACGTATCCCACGAACTGAAAACACCGCTCACCTCCATGAAGGTTCTTGCCGATTCCCTGATGCAGATGGAGGATGCTCCCATTGAGCTGTATCAGGAATTCATGCAGGATATTGCGGCGGAAATCGATCGGGAAAACAAGATCATCAACGATCTCCTCTCGCTGGTAAAAATGGATAAGACTGCGGCGCAGCTTACCATCGAAACGGTGGACATCAACGAGCTGATCGAGCTGGTGCTCAAGCGCCTGCGCCCCATCGCAAGAACCAGAGATGTGGAAGTGGTATTTGAGAGCATCCGGCCTGTGAGCGCAGAGGTGGATGAGGTCAAAATCACGCAGGTCTTCACCAATCTGGTGGAGAACGCCATCAAATACAATAAGGAACACGGCTGGGTGAAGGTACTTCTGGACGCGGACCACCAGTTTTTCACGGTGGAAATCTCCGACTCCGGAATAGGTATCCCTGAAGCGGACTATGATCACATTTTTGAGCGTTTCTACCGCGTGGACAAGTCCCACTCCAGAGAAATCGGCGGAACGGGACTGGGCCTTGCGATCACAAGAAACGCCGTCCTTCTGCACCGCGGCTCCATCAGGGTCAGCAGCGTGGAGGGAGAAGGCACCTGCTTCACCGTAAAAATACCTCTCACCTACGTGAAACAGTAAAACAGGAGAGTCTATGTCAAAATTATGGAAAAGGGCCGTTTTCTGTTTTCTTCCCGCACTGCTTTTTCTTTTCAGCGGCTGCGGCCGTAACGCACAGGAAGAAACGGAAAGCGGGCAGGCCTTTGAGGTCTATTATCTGAATCGGGAGGAAACAACCCTTTCCTCTGAAACCGTTTATCTGGATGAAGAGTTGACGCAGGACGAGCAGATCAGCGCCCTTCTGACCGCTCTGCAGACCGCCCCGGAGGATGTTTCCCTGAAGGCGTCCGCCGGAACCTCTTTTCAGATCAACGGCTACAAGGTGGATGAAGGGCAGCTGAATATCGATGTCGACGAATCTTACCGGAAGCTGCCCGCCACAACGGAAGTGCTGGTCCGCGCTTCCCTCGTAAGAACCTTTGTGCAGGCAGAGGGCATCAATCACATCCTGATGACGGTTGCAGGAGAAAGCCTGACAGACACCTCCGGCACGGCAGTCGGGCCGATGACCGCCGATACCTTCATCGATAACGCAGGAGACGCCATCAATCCCAACGAAATGGTGACGCTCACGCTTTATTTTGCCAACGAAACCGGAGACCGGCTTGTGGAAACCACCCGGACACTGGAATACAACAGCAATATTTCGGTGGAACGGCTGGTGGTGGACTGTCTGGTAAACGGACCCGATACGGATCAGGCGTTTCCGACCATCAATCCGAATACCAAGGTGCTCGGCGTGACCTCGCGTGATGGAATCTGCTATGTAAATCTTGATGAGACCTTCCTGACGCAGGTTTATACCGTAACTCCGGAGGTTGTGATCTATTCCATCACCAATTCCCTTGTGGAGCTTACCAGTGTGAACAAGGTACAGATTTCCATCAACGGTCAGACGGACGTGGTTTTCCGGGAAACCTTCAACCTGGCAAATCTTTATGAAAGAAATCTGGATCTCATAGGAGATTCCACGGAAACGCAAACTCCGACAGAAACACAGACACAGGGAGGAAATTCATGAGAAGACCGCTCGCCACGGCAGCTCTCCTCTTTGTGGCAGCGGTCCGTATGATCACGCTTCTGCGGCCGCTGCCCGTTCCTGAGCCGGACCGGGAGGACGGTCAGTGGGCTGTATACACGGGCACGGTATCCGATATCGTCAGTTATACGGATACACAGTCCGGAAATCCCGTCAGGCTCGTTTATCTTGAGGATGCCGCATCTGAAACCGGTTCTGCTTCGCAGAACACCAATTTCAATTCTTCTTTTCAAATCATCTGCCGCCTCACCGAAAGTTCTTATCTTCCCGGAATCGGAAGCCGAATCCGCTGCGAAGGGGAAGTCAGCCATTTCCGTGAAGCCACAAATCCAGGAGAATTCAACGCCAAAGAATACTATAACAGACAGGGAATTGCCTTTGAGCTGCGGGATGCTGCCGTTACCGGCTCCAGTCAGAACGATTCCCTTTACCGGCAGACGCTCTGGCGGCTGAAAACCCATATGGGAAACGCCCTGGAAGCCCTTCTTTCTCCAGAAGACGCCTCCGTAATGAAGGCCATGCTCCTGGGAGACAAAAAGGGAATGGACCGGGAAATCAAGTCGCTGTATCAGGCTGCCGGCATTTCCCATGTGGTGGCAATCAGCGGCCTGCACATCTCCATCCTCGGCACCGGCGTATACAATCTTCTATCAGCCCTCTTCGACAGACTTCAGGCCGCCAGGCAGAAATTTCCTCCCGGAAAACGCGGCAGGCCATCTTCCGGAAAAGTTTCTTCCGGCAAAATTCCCGCCTGTGCCGTTTCGGCTTTCTTTCTGCTTTCCTTTCTCTTCATGACCGGCTTTTCCGCCTCTTCCATGCGGGCCGGAATCATGTTCGCGCTTTCCCTGACCGCCCGTCTGCTGGGGCGTACCTATGATACCGCGACGGCGCTGTCCGTCGCCGCCGCTCTCCTGCTGGTGGAAAATCCGGCCTGGATCGATGATACGGGCTTTCAGCTTTCCTTTACGGCGGCCTTCGCCGCTTCCGCCGCCGTTCCTGCCTTTTCCGATATGGATAATCTGAAGGACTGGCTTCTGAAACGGAAGAACGACGGAAACATCAGACGATATCAGGAACGTACCTCCCACAGTCTGAAGGATCGCCTTCAGAACGGCATATGCTCCGGGTTTCGTTCCAGCTTCTGCGTGAGCATGGTCACCCTTCCGCTTGTGCTTTCCTCCTTCTATGAGTGGAATGTGCTCTCTGTCGCCGTCAATCTGGCAGTCATTCCTCTCATGAGTGTGCTTTTGGGCGGCTGCATTCTGCTTGCCGTCTCCGGCAGCCTGATTCTTCTGCTCGGAGAGGAATGGCTTTTCCTGCTCACTCCGGCCGCTCTCCCTGTTCAGGCCATTCTTTTTCTCTATAAAATCCTGTGCCGAATCGGTTCGGCCGGAGGCCTCGGCCTGTTCCGCCCCGGCGTGCCGCAGCTTTGGCAGATCCTTCTTTTCTATGCCGGACTGCTCCTTGTGTTTCTTGGGGCAAAACATCTCCCCAGAATCGGCGGATATGCCGCCTGCGCGCTTCTATGCCTCCTTTTTGTCACAGGAAAGCCATCCGGGACACAGGTCACCATGCTGGACATCGGACAGGGCGACTGCATCCATATCCGTTCGCAGAACGGCAGGCATTATCTCTGTGACAGCGGAAGCACCTCAAAGCTGCAGGCCGGGACCTGGCAGGTCATTCCCTTTCTGAAGCATCAGGGCGTGAACCGTCTGGAACTGATTTTCGTAAGCCACTGTGATTCTGACCACATCAGCGCCATTTATGAGATTCTGGAATGGGCCGGGGAAGGAAACCTGCAAATCGGCGGACTGGTTCTTTCCGCCTCGGGTCCTGAGGATGAAATGCGCGCCTCTCTCATCGCTGCCGCAAAGAAAAACGGCGTTCCCGTATACCGGATGGAAGCCGGTGACGAGATCCGCCGTGGAAATACCATTTTTCAGGCAGTCTATCCTTTTTCTTCTGAAAATACTTCTTCCCCTTCCGGGGATAACAGTTTCTCCTCCCCGGTCTCTTCCGACAGGAACGCTTCCTCACTGGTTCTCCGTTTTTCGGAAATCCGCAGCGAAAATCCTGAGGCTTTCGCAGGAAACGCTTCCGCCCCATCACTTCCCGGGGAAGTCTTCTCCCTTCTTCTCACCGGAGATGTGGAGGCTTCCGGCGAAGCGGAAATTCTGTCCGCCTGTCCGGAACTCGTATCCGGCTGTACCATACTTAAGACCGCGCATCACGGCTCAGACACCTCCACCACACAGGAATTTCTGAATGCCGCATCCCCGCAGGCCGCTCTGATCTCCTGCGGGAAGGACAATTCCTACGGCCATCCCCATGAAGAGGTGCTCTCCCGCTTCCGCAGTGCGCACATTCCCGTCTTCATAACGGCGGAATGCGGCGCGATTACCGTCCGGGAAAGGGACGGAAGGGTAACGGTGGAAACCTTTCGCTGAGCAGCCGGCGGAAGCATGACGAAATTCAGCCCGCTATGATGATGCCTCCATCGTTTGCGTACATGCTGCTGATGCCTGCCGTATTCAGGATATACGAACCGGCAAAAGACACTTTTTCCATGATCATGTCCCTGACCCACTCCGCCTTTTCCGGATTGTTACAGTGGGAAATCATCAGATATTTTTCCTGGGGATTTTTGATCTCATCCGCCACAAGTCCCGCCATCCGGATGAGGGCCTTCTTCAATCCTACAGCCTGTCCGCGCTGAATGATGGTTCCTTCCGGCGTGGCTCCCATGACCGGCTTGATGTTCAGCGTGGAGGCGACCAGGGCCTTCACTCCGGTGAGCCTTCCGTTCTTTCTCAGCGTTTCCAGATTGTTCAGGACAAACCAGGTATTCATTTCATCCCGGAAAGCCTCCAGCTTTTCCACGATTTCCTCAAAAGGAAGTCCCTGCTCCTCCAGCTGCATGGCCGCAAACGCGATCTGCGTCTCTCCGCAGGAGGCGGATTTGGAATCAATCACATGGATTTTCTTCGCGTCCCTGCCGTATTTTTCCTCAAAAAGATTCTTTCCGAGCAGCGCGCTGTTATGGCTGCCGCTTAAGTTTGCGGAAAGGGTGACCACATAAACATGCTCCGCATCCCCTTCATAGCTCGTTCTGTAACGTTCCGGAGACGGACAGGAAGATCTGGGACAGATCGGACATTCCGCCACCTTTCTCAAAAATTCCTTCTGATCAAAGTTCTCATCATCCAGAATCCGCCAGTCTCCTACCTCAAGGCCAAGGGGTACTCTTTCAAAATGGCTGTCGCCCTCCAGTTCCTTCGGCAGTTCGCAGCAGCTGTCCACAACGATCTTATAGCTCATATTATAATATCCTCCGATTTTTGTCACTTGAATATGTGGTTTTTATTACCACATATAATAACACCGATATTTACATCTTGTAAAGATTATTTCCAAAAGAAATCTCAAAGCTGCGGTTATTTTTTTATAGCCATCCCGCCATGAATCGTGTAAAATAAAAGAGCCGTTCAGAAACGGCTCTGCATAAAGAAAAGGAGATCGCCATGATCGCACTTCAGATTAAGGATGTCAAACATTTTATGGGCCGGCTTCTCGGCACGGATTTACTGGATTCCTTCCTGCTGGAGGAAGCCGTCGTTTCCACCTATAATACGTTTACCATAGACGGCCGGATGAACCGGGCCTTTTTTTCCAGGGAAGAATGGGAAGAGCCCTCCATCCGCCCTTATGATTTTTCCCCCTGGAAATCCATGCGCCCCATTCTGTTCGAGCTGATCCGTGGCAGAAAAACGCCCGTCAGCTTCCGTTTCACCCTGCACCTCATGCCCCAGTATGTTCCCGGCATCCTGAAGCCTT
Source organism: uncultured Lachnospiraceae bacterium (assembly GCA_900544445.1). Taxonomy (GTDB): domain Bacteria; phylum Bacillota; class Clostridia; order Lachnospirales; family Lachnospiraceae; genus Eisenbergiella; species Eisenbergiella intestinigallinarum. The sequence continues at coordinate 2,653 of UQVK01000023.1, read as the reverse complement.
CCGAAACCACCGTCACGGAGGATCAGGTAAAGGCTCTCGTTCTCACCTGCAGATATGAAAACGGCACGCTGACTCTTCTGACCGGGACATCCCTGCACACCTTTCTTCCGGACAAAAGCGCGGATGTGCTCTGGGACCGGACGGTTAAGGCATTTCTGAACAAACGGGAAGTCGGATATGACGAGCTGTAGAGGTGTTATTTTCCGAAACTGTTCCGCATAATTTTTTCTCAGAAAGGCATACTGTACCCATATAAACATGCTGCTGGCCAGCGGCTGATTGACGCGAAACCGTCTTCCGCCGGCGCCTGCGGCGGAAATGGAGCCAGATATGGATTATCTGAATGCATTCTGGATCGGCGGGCTGATCTGCGCCCTGGTTCAGATTCTGATGGAAAAGACAAAACTGATGCCCGGCCGGATCATGGTGCTTCTGGTCTGTACCGGAGCCGTTCTGGGCGCTCTGGGAATCTATGAGCCCTTTCTGGAACTTGCGGGAGCAGGCGCCAGCGTGCCGCTTCTTGGCTTCGGCAATACCCTGTTTCAGGGCGTGAAGAAAGCGGTGGATGAAATGGGCTTTCTCGGCCTGTTTGCGGGAGGTTTTCAGGCCGGCGCCGTGGGCTGCGCCGCTGCTCTCATTTTCGGCTACCTCGCCTCTCTGATTTTCAATCCGAAGATGAAAAAATAGCGGGTATCCCACAGGGTACCCGCCTGAAGACAGTCCTGCTTTCGCATCCATTACTCTCCGGATGCCTCCACCAGCACCGCTCCGCCGTTCAGATCCATCTCACTGTCGTACAGAATCCCGTCGTAATATTCCAGAAGAAGCTGTACCACGCGGCTGTAGCTTTTCATGCCGTCGGAAACACCGTTGATGACCAGGGTGGTTTCCGTGAACTGGTTGGAAGCAGCCTTCACCACCGCAGTCTCCACCACTGCGTTTTCTTCCACCCTTTCCCAGGCTTCAGAAGTCAGGAAAATATCATCCGCGCGGACGCTTTTTGCGAGCGAAACGGAACCGAATTCCTGCTTTCCGGAGGCCTTCTTGTATTCCTTTTCCACATAGTTCAGCACGCTCAGGTACCCGCTGTAGCGGTAAAATGGATCCTCCGAATTGATGCAGGCGAGAAAACCGATGAAATTCGCATCGTCCTCATAGATGAAGCCCTTCAGATGCGCCAGTTCATGGCAGAGGGTGGCGGGTACATTTGCGATATACATGCTTGTATTGTAATTCGCTTCCATGGAAAACGGGAAGTAATATCCCATCATATACTGCTGGCTCAGGAAATCGGATGCGGTGATCCCCTTTGCCTGAGGATAATAACCGGAAAGCAGTTCGTATTCTTCCCCAAGTCCCTGCATCGCCCGAACAGCCTCCTGTTTCATGTCTCCCTGATAGACCAGAAAACCTTCCCCATCCCGCTCCATCTGCTCCGTCAGCGCATTCAGCTCCTCCACGATGTGATTTCTTACCTGGATCAATTCCCGGTCCGTATAGGTTCTCTGCGCCTTCTGTGCCATATATGTTTCGTCGAATTCAGAAGCGTGGTACAGAATAAAGCAGTTCCAGGTCATGATCATGAAAACCGCCAGGAAGCCCCAGGCATACACCTGGAAAAAAGCGGAAATGAGCATCTTTACTCTCCCTTTTCGTACAAGAATGCGCATAAAGCCCATTACAATGGCTGCGGCCGTAAAAAGAACAGCCAGAACAATCATCCCCTCTCCCACGGAAAAGGGAAAGACCGACATCAGCCTTCCGTAAAGGTTGACAGAAAGCGGAAACAAATGCTTCACATGCCAGTCACAGAACGCCTGGCTGTTCCACGCGATCACATTCACCGCCGCCGTCAGAAGAAGTAAAGCTGCCCATATTTTTTTCCTCATGCAATCCCCCGATTTCTTATACCCGACAAAACCCTCCTGTTTCTTTCTACTTATAACTATACCCCTCGGGGGAGGAGAAAACAACCGAATCACAGAAAAGCTAGAAAGTGTTCACACCGCATTTACATTTCCGACACAGTTTCCCACCGGTCATTTTTCGAGAATCCCTGCCAGCCCTGCCGCAAGCTCCTCAACGATGGTCCGGATGCTCTTTCGGCCGCATTCCAGAGTATAGTCCGCATACTTTTCGTAGAGGGGGATTCTTTCCTCATACAGATCCAGAAGAGTCTGCCCCTCTTTCAGGGCCACGCCCCGTTTTTTCAGATCCCCCAGCCGGCTTTCAATTTCCGAGAAGGAAAGCTTTAAATAGACCACAATTCCCGTCTGCTTCAGATGCTCCATCGCCTGCGGGCCGTATATCACACTTCCGCCCGTGGCGATAACACTTCCATTCTTTTCAAGACTGCTGTTGATTTCATTTTCCACAGCAAGAAAGCCGTCCAGCCCCTTCTCGGAGATGATCTCATGGAGCAGCTTTCCCGTTTTTTCCTGGATGACCAGATCGGAATCCAGAAAGCGGCGGCCCATATGCTTGGCAAGGACCACTCCCACCGTGCTCTTTCCCGCCCCCGGCATTCCGATCAGGACAATGTTCTCATCTCTGCGCATGCTCAGTTTTCCAGCGCGGCAATGACTTCCACCTCACAGAGCACGTTCTTGGGAAGCGCTTTTACCGCCACGCAGCTTCTTGCCGGCTTCTCGGT
>UQVK01000022.1 GCA_900544445.1 uncultured Lachnospiraceae bacterium | reverse complement strand
CGAATTCTTATCTGGAAGGTTTCATTCCCATAGACACAGAATATTTTACAGCCTCGCTTTTCAAAGGCACACATACTTTTACAACCGTACATGAAGCACTGGAAATGCTGATTAACCTGCCCTGAAATCCCCTCACAGATCTACTCCTCTTCCCAAACCATCGCCTCCCCGCCCACAGCATCCACAATATCCTGCAAAACCTTCCCGCTCCCGTTATCCACCGTCTGAAAAATCCAGACCGGAATCACCTCGTACTGTCCCTCCGCCATCTTTTTTTCCATATAATACAGCACTGCCTGTCTGACCGTGTACGTGCCCTCCTCCGCCAACGTCTCATATTTGGCTTCCAGCGCTCCCGCAATCTCTTCAAAGGGCTTTAAGTCATAAATGCCTTCCTGCTCCGAAAAAGCAAATACCTTTTCCAGCTGAAGAAACTGAATGCCGTCCCTGTTGTACAGAACCTGAACTGGGGCGGTCTCGTCTGCAGCCAGCGGGGAATGGTCGTAAAAGGCATGCCAGGCGGGGGTATTCCCGTATTGCTGGTTGATGACGAAATAATAGGAATCATCCTCCTGCGTCCACGCATCCTTGTAATCTGCCGGATTGCTGTTCCCGTTCATATCCATGGCATATTCTTCGCTTTCCAGCATGGAATGCTCCAGCACATAGCATTTGTACCGATCTCCGATGTCGATTCCCATTGTCTGAAACGTCTGACGGATATCCTCGAAGGCTTCCCGCCTGGTGGCAAACTCCAGATCCTGATCCAGCTCATATTGATCCGCATTATAATCGGAATATCCCTGCTGCAGCCGGAACGCGTTGCTTACATAGACGAAAAAACGGGTGGAAAATCCGACCGATGTATTGTTGACCGTCAGGTTTTCTCCGTTTGCTCCCACGTACCAGTAATTGTTTTCCTCCTCATTTTTCTCTGTGATTTCCACATCTCCCATAAGGCACTCCAGCGCCTTTATCGGGTCAGGCTTCTGCACGGCAGCAGACAGTTTTCGCAGTCCGTTTTCCCGGACCTCTTCGGAAACAATCACCTCTGTCTGGAAGGAGATAACGTCCCCCTCTTTCTCATAGAATTCCGGAAACTCCACGCCCGTTCCCGAAAAAGTGGATTCCGCGGAGTTCTCCGCTGTTCCATCCGCCCAATCCGCTTCCTTCGTTTCTTCGGCCCCTGAGGCGCCCGTCTGCGGCAGAGTCTGCGCACCTTTCCCGCACCCGGCCAGGGAAAGGCAGAGTGCAGCCGCCATAACGGCGGAAATCAACCGTTTCAGTCTTTCGTTTTTCATGAACATTCCTCCCGATATTCTGCGGCGCGCGACTCATCCTTTCGGAAGGGCAGGCCCGCGTCCGCCATTTTCCCCTGTAACATACCACAAAAAAAGGACAGTCTCCCCAACTGTCCTCAAAACATCGGGTAACTGTCCTCAAATCTTATGGATAAAAAGCATGACGCTGATCGAAAACACGGAATCCGCATAACCGTATTCCACGGTTCCGTCATATTTTTCCGCCGCCGACTGAACGCTTTTCAGTCCCCATCCATGCAGCCATTTCTCTTTTTTGGTCGTAACAAGCCTGCCGTTCTGCTGTACCGGCGGGGCTGCGGCGCTGTTTTTTACGTTGATCAGGATGAACTGATGGATATGCCGGATGGTGATATCCATCCTTTTTTCCATATACGCAGGACATTTTTCCGCGCCTTCGATCGCGTTATCCAGAAGATTCATGAGAATCGTGCACAGGTCCACCGGCTCTATGCCGCAATCCCTGATAGATTCCGCGTGGATGGTTGCGGCAATCTGCCGCCGCTCTGCCTCCCCTGCCTTTTGACCCAGAATATAATCGATGGCTTCCAGCCCTGTCCAGCAAGCTACATTTTGAATCGCTTTCCCTCCGCCTAACTGTTCCAGATAGATTTGCGCCTCTTCGACTTTTCCATCGGCAAGATAGTTCTGAAGCAGGAGAAAATGATTTCTCATGTCATGGTATAATTCCGCGTTGGCCTGGTAAGCGGTCCGTGCCATTTCATAATTTTTCTGCAAAAGCCCGTTCTGGCGGGCGGTAAAGATCTGCTCCTTTTGAATCAGCTTCAGGCGGTAGCATAACCAGGCGAAGCACATCAGAAACACGATCACCATCATCAAAATCATCTGCGCGGGATTGATATCCGGCTCGAATCCCGTGCCAAAAAGACTGAACAGATAAAGCGATGACAAAAATGCTGCGGCCGCCGCAGGAATCAATGCCAGCCTCATCGGCTTCTCCCCTGACCGCTTTTCCTTTTCAAGCCTGTGCACCAGCCTTTTCAGAAGCGGTGCGATCAGCAGGCAGACCGCAATCTCAATCACCTTGGCCAGCGTAATGATGAAAATCCTCTGCGGGCTGAACCCTGTCCCCATTTTCTCAATCACATCCGGAGACCAGATACGCGCAATCACAAGGTTCAAATATCCCCATTCCAGAACGTTGAGTCCCGTTACAAAGCTGAGAGAGACGATCAGAAAATCCACCAGGCTGCCCTTATACATAACACGGCCCCCCAGCGCGAAGATGACCACCGCATACAGAACCGTGGCCACGCTGAAAGAAAGCTCCACCAGGTTCAGCAGAATCACTCCCGTCGTCGTCACAGCGGCTATGAAAAGGAAGAGAATCCGCTGCTTTTTCTTCGGGAACCGGTCCGCAAAGAAAAGATGAAAAAACAGATGGCACATTGCAGTCTCGATGAATGTGATGAGCCATTCCGCACAAATCCCCAATACCGTCATATCTGTTTCTCCCAGAACCGAAGCAATGCCGACTTAAATTCCGCCACGCCGGATCTGCTTATGGCTACGCGCTCCCCGTCCGGCATGAGGATCCTTTCTCCTTCCATCCCCGTTACGTTTGCCAGATTGATGAGGCAGCCGCGGTCCGCCAGGCAGAAATATTCCTGACCGATTTCCGCGTAAACCTGCGCCAGCGTCCTGCGCACGGAAGCCGTCCGCCCGCTCCGCAGATGAAAAACGGCATACTTTCCCTCTTTCAAAATATATAGAATATCCCGGAAAGGCAGCTGTTCCACATGACTTTTCACCTGTATCCTATAGTAACTGCTGCGTTCCAGTTCATACAACTTATAAAAATCCTCCAGCGCAGCCGGAAGCTTTTCTTCCAGCATACTTTTGGGGATATATCGGAACACGGCATATTCATAGGCTGCAACGGCATATTCCAGGTGGGATGTGATAAAAATGGTTCCCGCCGCGGGCAGCGCATCGTGAATCTCTTTTGCCAGTTCCATGCCGTCCGTTCCCGGCATTTCAATATCCAGCAGAAAAAGGTCATAAGAAAAGCCATCCTGCAGATCGTACAGCAGATTCTCTCCAGACTGATATGGCCGAATCTTCACGTCCACACAATGCGTTCTGAAAAATTTTCCTGCAATCTCCTCCAGTCTGGAGAGCATGCATCCATCGTCGTCACATACCGCTATATTCAGCATGGTTTTGTTCCCTCAAAGCTTCACAGCCCTTTCCAGTATATTTTCTGCATCCGCCCCCAGGGCGCCATTTTCTCATCGATTACCTGAAAGCCGTATTTCTCATACAGGTTCTCATGGTCGCTGACCAGATATACCTCCGAAAAGCCCAGTTCCTTCAGATATTCCGATGCATCATCAATCATCCTCTGGCTCAGCCGCTTTCCCCGGTATTCCTCCCCCACAAACAGCATGCCGATGTAGGGCATATAGGGCACATCCGGAATGCAGTCGGTTCCGGAAACCGTGCAGTATCCTGCAATGTGTCCCTGATCCTCTGCGAGAATCACCCGCTCCCAGCCTGTGAAATGATTCTGTCTCATTTCCTCCGCCAGCGTCCTGCCCGCTCCCCAGGAGCAGTTTTCGGCGTAGTCCGCCAGCACATTCCATTCGGCGTCTGCCGCCGTCAGTTTTTTAACATCCAGCCTGTTCCCGGGTTTTAAGTCATCGACAAAGTTCTGCATCCGCTGCGTTACCAGTTCTTCCCTCTTCATGGACAGCAGTTCGTCCTGCGTTACCCATTTATATGCGGAGGTTTCTCCTTCCTGAAGAATGATGCTGTCCTTTTTGCAGTCGGTGATGCACAAAAACTCACAGTAAATCGCATTGCGTCCAGCCGCCCGCACCCTGCCGACCTCCTCAAGATACTCCGCACGGATCCCTGTTTCCTCGCGCAACTCTCTGATCGCGCAGTCGAGAGGACTTTCTCCCTGCAGGGCGGAGCCGCCGGCCGTCGCTTCCCACATCCCGCCGTAATGCTTCCTGCTGTCACGCTGCATCAGAAGATACTCTCCGTCCGTGTGCCTGACGATGACATCGCAGACAAGATGGTAGACCCCTTCCGGGATTTTTCCCCCGCGGATCAGCGTCATACCCTCAATCTTTTCCAGATTCCTGTCATATGCATCCCATATTTCCATGTATCTGTCTCCTCGTCATAACCCTTTGGGGAACCTTTTGAAAACGATGCCTTCCCGATTTACACTGCATCACCGTAAACGCTGACTGTTACAGCCTTTCAGGCGCATTTTTTCCTTTTTCTGCGGCGTGTCCATAGACAGATACGGTTTGAAGTCCGAATACCTCATCCGTAACCGTACTTTTTCGGGCATAACTACGGTTTAAAACTCAAAGAGATCACTTTTAACCGTATTATTTAGGTTATTTCTACGGTTCTAAACCCATCAAATCCAAATATAACCGTACTTTTACAGTAATCTATACGGTTATTAAAATCGTTCCCTTATTTCTAACCGTACAGAAACAGAATCCTGCACGCCAAAAGGTCATGCTGTCCGCACAGGCGCGGCCCGCATGACCCTTTGAATTTTATTTAAAATATGCCACGCCGGACTCAAAGATCTTCAGATCCTGCTCTCCGTAGATGTTCACGGCCACGCCGTCGCCGCGGCGTTCCACATGTGCCATCTTTCCGAGGATGCGGCCGTCAGGAGAGGTGATGCCCTCGATGGCGGCATAGGAACCGTTCACGTTCCACTCTCCGTCCATGCTCACATTTCCTTCCGGATCGCAGTACTGGGTGGCAACCTGGCCGTTTTCAAACAGCTTCTTCAGCCACTCGTCGCTTGCCACGAAGCGTCCTTCGCCGTGAGATGCAGGAGTGCAGTATACGGCTCCCGGCTTTGTTCCCGCCAGCCAGGGCGATTTGTCCGTCACCACCTTCGTGTAAACCATGCGTGAAATGTGGCGGTTAATGGTGTTGAAGGTCAGCGTGGGAGAATCCTCCGTCTGGCCCGTAATCTTCCCGAAAGGCACCAGTCCCAGCTTGATGAGAGCCTGGAAGCCGTTGCAGATGCCGAGGCACAGGCCGTCCCGTTCCTCCACCAGCTTCGTAACCGCCTCTTTGATCTTCGCGTTCTGGAAAGCGGTGGCGAAGAACTTGGCGCTTCCGTCCGGCTCGTCGCCTGCGGAGAAGCCGCCGGGGAACATGATGATCTGAGCCTGGCTGATGGCCTTTTCAAACTCGTCCACGGATTCCCGGATGTCTGCGGCGGTCAGATTGCGGAATACCTTCGTCACCACATCCGCGCCCGCGCGCTCAAAGGCCTTCGCGCTGTCGTATTCGCAGTTGGTTCCCGGGAATACGGGAATGAATACGGTGGGCCTTGCCACCTTGTTTCTGCACACATGAATTTCCTTCGCCTGATAAACCGGGCTGTCCACCGGGTCGCTTCCCTGCTCCGCCGTGCTGGGGAATACCTTTTCCAGCGTACCCTTCCAGGCGGAGAGCATCTCGTCCAGAGAAATCTGCGTCTGGCCGAATACGAAGACAGGCGCTTCGGTCACCGTTCCCAGTTCTTCGTATGCTGCGCCAAGCTCCTCCAGCCGGTCAGCGGGAACCTCCGCCACGATGTCGCCGACAGCATTTTCAAACAGATCGGAAAGCTGTACATCCTCAGCGAAGGTCACGCCGAGATGATTGCCGAAGGCCATCTTCGCAAGGGCGGCCGCCGCTCCTCTGCTGTCCAGGGCATAGGCGGAAACGATCGCGCCCTCGCGGATCAGTTCCGTAATTCTGCCGTACAGCTTCTGCGCTTCCTCGTATACAGGCAGATCGTAGTCGTCCCGCTCCAGACAGAAGCGCACCAGCTTATTGCCGGGGATCTTCAGTTCCGGCGTGATCACATGGGAGCCCTTTTCCACATCCACCGCAAAGGAAACCAGAGTGGGCGGCACATCGATATCGTTGAAAGTTCCGGACATGGAATCCTTGCCGCCGATGGAAGGAAGGCCGTATCCCAGCTGCGCGTCGAAGGCGCCGAGCAGCGCCGCGAAGGGCTGGCTCCAGCGCTTCGCTTCCTCCGTCATCCTGCGGAAGTATTCCTGGAAGGTGAAGCGGATCTTCGTATGATCTCCGCCCGCCGCCACGATTCTGGCGATGGATTCCGTCACCGCATACACCGCTCCATGGTAAGGGCTCCAGGAGGACAGGTAAGGGTCGAAGCCGCAGCTCATGAGGGTCACCGTATCCGTTTTTCCTTCCAGAACGGGAAGCTTCGCCGCCATCACCTGCGTCTCGGTGAGCTGATATTTTCCGCCGTAGGGCATCAGCACGCTGCCCGCGCCGATGGAGGAGTCGAACATCTCCACCAGTCCCTTCTGGGAGCAGACGTTCAGATCGGAGAGCAGAGAAAGCCATGCCTTCTTCGCGTCTCCCGCTTCCACGGCCTCTCCTGCCGCAGGAACGGCCCAGGTATCAAAATAGCTGGTACCCTCTTTCGGCACCTCCACGTATACATCCGTCTCCTGATGCGCGCCGTTGGTATTCAGGAAGGCTCTGGACAGGTTCACGATCTCCTTTCCTCTCCAGGAAAGCACCAGTCTGGGCTCTTCGGTCACCTCGGCCACGCTCACCGCTTCCAGATTCTCCTCCGCCGCATAGCCAAGGAAGGCGTCCACATCCTTCGGGTCCACCACCACGGCCATTCTCTCCTGGGATTCGGAGATGGCAAGCTCCGTGCCGTCCAGACCCGCGTACTTTTTGGGTACCTTATCCAGATCCACCCGCAGGCCGTCCGCCAGCTCGCCGATGGCAACGGATACGCCGCCCGCGCCGAAGTCGTTGCACTTCTTGATCAGCCGGCTCACCTCAGCACGGCGGAACAGTCTCTGGATCTTTCTTTCCGTAGGCGCATTTCCCTTCTGTACCTCTGCGCCGCAGGTCTCGATGCTCGCCTCGGTGTGCACCTTGGAGGAGCCGGTCGCACCGCCGCAGCCGTCCCTTCCGGTCCGTCCGCCGAGCAGAATGATAATATCGCCCGGATCAGAGGTGGCACGCACCACGTTTTTGCGGGGAGCCGCTCCCATCACCGCACCGATTTCCATTCTCTTTGCCACATAGTCGGGATGATAAATTTCCTTCACGTATCCCGTTGCAAGACCGATCTGGTTTCCGTAGGAGGAATAGCCGTCCGCAGCGCCGCGCACCAGCTTTTTCTGGGGAAGCTTTCCCTTCAGAGTCTCCGCCACCGGAACCGTGGGGTCCGCTGCGCCCGTCACGCGCATGGCCTGATACACATAGCCGCGTCCGGAAAGGGGATCCCGGATTGCGCCGCCCAGACAGGTGGCCGCGCCGCCGAAGGGCTCGATCTCCGTAGGATGGTTGTGGGTTTCATTCTTGAAGAACACCAGCCACTCTTCCGTCTCCGGGCCGTTCCCGTAATCCATTTCCACTGGAACGATGACGGAACAGGCGTTGATTTCCTCGGATTCCTCCATGTCCGCAAGCTTTCCTTCCTTCTTCAGCCTGCGCATACCCGCCAGAGCCAGATCCATCAGGCAGACGAACTTGTCCTTTCTTCCCGCGAAAAGCTCTTCTCTGGTATCCAGATAGCTCTGATAAGCCTTTTTGATGGGCTCGCTGTAGTAGCCGTCCTCAAATTCCACATTTTTCAGCTCTGTGGAGAAGGTGGTATGACGGCAGTGATCGGACCAGTAGGTATCCAGCACCCGGATCTCCGTCATGGTCGGATTCCTGTGCTCTTCCCCCGCAAAATAGTTCTGAATATGCTGAAAATCCCGGAAGGTCATCGCCAGTCCCAGAGAATCGTACAGCGCCTTCAGCTCCGCTTCCGGAAGATGCGCAAAGCCGTCCAGAACCTTTACGTCCGCAGGCTCCTCATAAACGGTTTCCAGCGTATCCGGCTTCACCATGCCCGTTTCTCTGGAATCCACCGGGTTGATGCAGTAAGACTTGATCTGCTCGAATTCCTCATCGGTGAGGCTTCCCGTGATCAGATAGGTGGTCGCCGTGCGGATGATGGGATTTTCCTCCTCGTTCAGAAATTTCACACACTGCACCGCGGAATCCGCCCTCTGGTCAAACTGTCCCGGCAGATATTCCACGGAAAAGACGCGTCCGTTTTCCGGAACCGCGATTTCCTCCCGATACAGCTCGTCCACCGGCGGCTCCGAAAACACCGTCCTGCACGCGCGTTCAAACACCTCGTCGCTGATGTGCTCCACATCATACCGGATGAAAATCCGAACATCCTCAATCGTTTTCAGATTCAGGTAATTTTTCAGATCTCCCTTCAGCTCCTTCGCCTTCACGGCAAAAGGGGCCTTCTTCTCCACATAGATACGCCTTACGTTTCCCATCGATGCTCCTCCGTTTTTTATCTGGTATGAAGGAAAAGTCCGCTCTCTGCATTTTTGCCCCTTTTCGCGGGGTTTTTCCGCCTGCGGCCGTTTCCAGGTATCCATTATACGGAAAAACACGGGCTTTTTCAATCCTCACCTGCCAAAGCCGCATTTTTCTTCCTTTTTATCCTATCATAAAAACACGGAAAAAGAAATCATACATTAAAAAACCAGCGCCAGGGCCATCCCCACACAGAGAAACGGGCCGAAGGGAAACCGTGTCTTTCGATCCGCCCTGCCCGTAAACAGAAGAGCCAGCGCCCAGATCCCGCTGAAAAAAACCGCGATGAGAAAGGAACGCCATACTGTCCCCGCCCCCAGAAAGAAGCCGCAGCCCGCCATCAGCTTGACATCCCCGCCGCCAAATGCGCCGGGCCTGACCAGACAGACCAGAAAAAGGGGCAGGCTTACCGCGAAAATTCCTGCCAGCCGGACATACAGAACGGGCTCGGAGAAAAGAGGAATGCTCAGAAGGCCGAGAAAAAACGCGGCGAGCGCACACCAGTCGGGCAGCCTTCCTGTCCGCTGGTCAATCCGTCCTGCGGCATAAAGAAGCAGGAAAAAAGCCGCAGAAAGCGCCGTTTCCGGCAGATTTCCGGCCCGAATCCACCGAAATGCCGCAAGCGTTCCCAGGGCCGTCATGAACAGGGTAAAATCAGAAATTTTTGTCCGCAAGAGCGCATCCCTCCTTCTGCTTCATAGGTACGATTCACAGCTTCATAAAAAAATCAGAATTTTTTTATGTTTTCTGTACTTTTCTTTCTGTCTTTTTGTGGTATGATAGGCAGGAAACATGGAACACTGAAAATAAGAATGTTTTGATTTGAAAAGTGATTGGAGTTTTGTATTTATGAAATATTTCCGGCTGTTTTTGAAAAAGCTGCTCCGCTATCTGCTCAAGCCGCTTTCCTTTCTTCCCGCGCTGGTGATGATGTATCTCATCTTCAACTTTTCTGCGCAGAGCGGCGATGTTTCCGGGCAGCTGAGCGGCAGCGTCACCACGGATCTGGTGGAATTTTGCAGCCAGATCTTTGATCAGGGATGGAACGCCCAGCAGATCCTGCATTATGCGGGTCTTCTGGAGCATTATGTGCGAAAGGCCGCACATGTCACGGAATACTTTCTGCTGGCCGTCACGATCGCCTTCCCGCTGTACGTTTACCGGATCCGCGGCTGGAAGCTGGTTCTTTCCGCCGGAATCTTTTGCATGGGCTTTGCCGGTCTAGACGAATGGCACCAGTCCTTCGTTCCCGGCAGAAGTCCCGCGTTCCGTGACGTTCTCATCGACACCGCCGGCAGCCTGGCCGGCATATATGCGACCAGAATTGTCTGCTGGATCGGAAGCAGAACCATTTTCCGCCCCCTTTCTCTGGAAAACTCCAGAGAAAAAGCTTCTGAAAGATCTGCCGACAGGCATCCGCGCCGTTCACCGGACGAAACTCCGTCTGCGGGACGCAGGCGGCAGGAGCCGCCGGAACTTTCCGGCAGAAATTTTCGGGAAATGAGTTCTCTGTAATTTTCTTTTTTCGGACGGACCGCACTCCATGCGGCCCGTCCGTTTTATTGTCAGTTCGTAAGGATCAGACACTCATAGGGCCGCAGGGTCACATTTCCCTCCAGCGCTCTGCCGTCCTCCACCGTGTGGAAAGAGAAGGGAAGCTCAACCTGCACCGCCGCCCGGTTGAAATTCTGCAGGAACCAGACAGGCTGATCACCGTCTCTTCTGGATACCACAACGCCCTGTGGAAGCCTTCCGGTGAATTCTCCCCGGATTCCGCATTCCTCAGTCAGCTTTTCATACAGCGCCTTCAGGAAGCCCTCCTCCGCCTCGCAGGCCAGATAGAGCGCACTGCCTTTCCCGTATTTTTTCCGGGTGAGGGCAGGAAAGCCCTGATAATAATCCTGCTCATAGGCGGAGAGCACCTCCACGGGATTTTCCGCATCCTCCACCACATGGGAAACCTCTCTGAGCTGTCCCGCTTTCCAGCTTTTTCCGGCAAAGGAAAGGGTATTGGGAAGGGATTCCGGCACGACAGCGTCCATTTCTTCCGTCCGGATGCCCAGCATTTCCTCCAGCGGGTGCCGTTCCAGAATGCACAGGTCATTTTCATCCACAACGCCGGAGAAATAAGTGGCCAGATAACATCCACCCTCCTCCACGTACTTTTTCACCCGCTCCGCATAGCCCTCCTGATACAGATAGGCCAGGGGCGCGGCAACCAGAGCATAACCCTCCATGGAATCCTCTTCATTGATGAAATCCACCTCGATTCCAAGCTCCCAGAAGGGCCTGAAATGGGAAAGCACCGTTTCCAGATAAGCCATATCCTTTCGCGGCCCCTGAATATCCTCTACCGCCCACCAGTTTTCCCAGTCGAACAGGATGGCCGCTCTGGCTCTGTTGCAAGTGGGATAAACCGCATCGGAAATCCGCTCCAGACGCTCTCCCAGCGCCGCAACCTCCCGGAAGACGCGGGTATTGCTTCCATTGCGGTGGTCAACCACCGCTCCGTGGAATTTCTCCTCCCCGCCTCTGCTTTTTCTCCACTGGAAATACTGCACGCTGTTGGAGCCGCAGGCCACCGCCTGCAGGGAGGACAACTCGTGCATACCCGGACGCTTCTGAGTGTTCACATCCTTCCAGTTCACGATGGAGGGCGTGCTTTCCATCAGCAGAAACGGCGCCTTTTTCAGACTTCGCATCAGCGTATGACAGGCTGCCGCGCGCATGGCCGTTTCCCTGTCATCCGGTTCTCTGTGCCACTGGGGATAGGAGTCCCAGGAAATGATGTCAAGCTGCTTCGCGAATTTATAATAATTCAGCGGGCGGAAAAATTCCATCATGTTAATGGTTACCGGTTTATCGCTGTACTTGCGCACCGCCCTGATCTCCGCCATGCAGAAATCCTGCATCTGGCCGCTCACGAAACGCTTCCAGTCCAGATTCAGGCCATGGATGCCGATCTCCCCGTGGGGAACCGGACTGTGAATCTGATCCCAGGAGGTATAGGTATGGCTCCAGAAGGTGGTCCACCAGGCATGATTCAGGTTGTCCAGCGTCTTGTACTTCTTATGCAGCCATTCCCGGAACGCTTCCTGGCAGAGTTCGCAATGGCATTCGCCTCCCAGTCTGTTTCCCCCGTATTCGTTGGAAATGTGCCAGAGGATCACGCCGGGATGATCTCCCAGACGGCGGGAAAGTTCCCTGTCAATTTTCTTCACCTTTCTTCTGATCAGCGGAGAGGTGGGGCAGAAATTATGCCGCCTTCCGGGAAGGTTTCTCACGCCGTCCGGTCCCACCTGCCTGGCCTCGTCATAATGCTGGGACAGCCACTGCGGCATCGCGCCGCTTGGCGTGGCAAGGATGGTGTAGATGCCGTTTTCATAGAGCCGGTCGATGATTTTCCGAAGCCATCCGAAATGATATTCCCCCTCCACCGGTTCCAGCTTCGCCCAGGAAAAAATACCAAGGGAGACACAGTTCACATGGGCCTCCTTCATCAGCCGCACGTCCTCCTCCAGCACCTGAGGGCAGTCCAGCCACTGCTCCGGATTGTAATCCCCTCCATGAAGAAGATGCGGGTAATCCTGAATCACTTTTTTCATTCCGTTTCCGCCTTTCTGTATTTTATGTAAATTCATTGAAGCAGCTGCTTCAGTACATCGCTTACCATACTGCACTGCCTGTCCGCACAGGCCTTCACCTCATCCTTAGCCGTGTCCATCGCATAGCTTAAACCTGCGGCACGGAGCATGCCCACATCGTTTCCGCTGTCTCCAAAGCACAAAACCTCATCCAGCCCAAAGTCTTCCACTCCGGCGAGATAACGAAGCGCACTTCCCTTATCCACCCCTTTGTTCGTGAAATCCAGCCAGCCTCCTCCTCCGTCCACAACGTTCAGATGACTTCCATATTTTTCCCGAAACCACAGCTCCTTTTCCTGCGGTATTCCCTCCGGCCAGTACATGGCCAGCTTGATGATCGGCTCCTTCACCTGTGTCAGGGAATCGAATACCGAAACCGTATTTTTCACCGTATTTCTCAGATAATCCACAAATCCGGGATTCACCGGAGCCACACAGGACGTATCCGCACAGGAAATCAGACATTCCGCCCCTTCTACCCTTTCCATATCGGAAATCATTGCGTCAACCAGTCCCCGCTCTATCTCGTTTATGGAAAGGATTCGCCTTCCCTGCGCGACCAGCGCTCCGTTTTCACAGATAAAACTGATCTCGTCGGCTACCGGCGCAAGCAGCCTGCGGAGGTTCCCGTACTGCCTTCCGCTTGCGGCAATAAAGGAAATCCCCCGTGCTTTCAGCGACCGAATCAGGGGAAAATAAATCTCGTCCACCTCCTGAGCGCCGTTTTTCAATATGGTACCGTCAAAGTCACTGGCAACGACTCGTATTCTTTCTGTCATCTTCCTCTTTTCCTGCTTTCATTTTCTACTATTCTACTATAAATATTACTGTTTACAAAGTGCTTTTGAAAATTTTACATTTCCTCCCCGCTGCCTAACCCGGTACTGAGCGGTTTGAACCGCATCCACTGCAGTATCCTTCTTTTTCTTCTTTTTACAAAAAAGACTTGCTTTTGTCAGAAAAGCTTGCTATAATACAATTCGTCGGTTCGGTCAGAACCAGAATAGGAGCATAGTTCAAAGGTAGAACAGTGGTCTCCAAAACCATCGATGTGGGTTCGATTCCTACTGCTCCTGCTCATATTTAAAGAGCGGTAAATGCGAAAAAAGCTGATAACTGCGAGGGTTATCGGCTTTTTTCATGTGTTTTTACAGCTGCACGGATTCAGACAGGGAGATAACGGACGTTCAGATCCACCGGACCGCTGATGCCGTCCACCCGTCCCCTGCTCGTATACTGCCATGCCGCAAGCGTCTGGGTGATCTGCGGACAGTATTTTCCATCAGGCGGTGCGGCGAAAAACGGATAGTGCGCGCTGGCAGGATATCGGGCGATCCAGAAGGGACAGTCAAACGCCGAAGGATCAAAATATCCCGCGTGATAGAAGGCCAGCCCGGTATAGATGCCGAATTCCATCCCTGCGCCTTCGACAATGTTCCAGGCGGAACGGATCAGCCCTGTCAGAACCCCTGTTCCGATTTTTTTCAGCGAGGCATCTTCCACGTCCCACCAGATCCGGCAGGACAGTCCATACCTCTGCAGCAGATCCACCACCTGCTTCGCCTCCTCTGCCGCCACGGACGGCACGGTAGCATAGGTGTATTTATACACTTCAAAAGGGATTCCATTCGCCCTGCAGCCCGACACATTCGCCGCAAACTGCCCGTCCGGCTTCCCGGACCGGCGCACGCTCCTGAGAACTGCAAACTGGCATCCCGCTTTCTTCACCTGATTCCAGGAAACCGCTCCCTGGTTGTCACTGACATCAATTCCCTTCCACATACCTTTTCCTCTCCGGGACAGTTTTGAGAGCTGCTTCCGGAATTTTCCCTGTTCCCGGGGAACCCGGAAACTGCCCTTTTCTTTATGATATGCAGCCGGGAACGGATTGCTCTGCCTGTTCGTGTTTCTGCAACCAGCCGCTCATATAGACACAAGGGCCGATTGCCGGGCTTATGGCGCAGACAGCGGATGCGCCATAACGGCTGCATCCGCTGTCTGATTTCCGAACTGTCTCCGGATTCTTATTTCTCCCGAATGAACTGGGCAACCTGCTTATCCCATACACAGATATGATTTAAAAGCCAGTCCACCACGTTCTTCTTCACAGCCTCCACGAAGGCTTCGCTGGGGCCTTCTTCCTCCTCCAGCATCTCCTGAAGCTCTTCCACCGCCTTGACAAAAGCGGCATGCTGCCCCTTATGGGCCTCCAGAAGAGGATAGGCATTCTCCTCCTGAAGCTTTTCCTCGTCAGCAAAATGGATATTGGTATAATCCATCAGGAAGTTAAGCGTCTGAACTGCAGTCAGCTTCTCCGCTCCCACTTTACAGGCATCCGTCAGTTTATTCACTCTGGCGATCAATTCCTGATGCTGGGTATCGATCAGACCGTTTCCGGTTCTCAGAGAATCGTCAAATACAATTGCCATATCAACCTCTTTTCCAGCGGCCGTACGGCCGCATTTTCATCAGCGAGAAAACAGCCCTCTGTTTTTTCGTGCCTCCTGTTATGTACGGCCGGTATATCCGGCCACTGTCTGAAACAGGCCCGGATATACTGCGCTTAGTCCGTCACAGAAAACTGATCCTTGCCGACTCCGCACAGAGGGCAAACCCAATCTTCCGGGATATCAGCGAAAGCGGTTCCCGCCGCTACTCCATTGTCCGGATCACCCACCTCGGGATCGTAAATATAGCCACATACATCGCAAACATACTTCTGCATTTTTTCTACCTGTCCTTTCTGATGATAGTTTTTCCAAATACGTGGATATTATAACAAAAAGAGAAGCGCTTTACAATCTCATACCGGCTCCAATATGCTTCCCTTTCTTTTTTCATATTCCGGTCAGAAAATTTTCTGATACTTCACACTTATTTTATAGCTTCTACATACAAAAGTCACATTTTTCCTGTAGTATAGGTCCCATAGAAGCCGACAGGCTTTTTTACATAGATACTCTTTTTCATTACCAGCCAGTATCGGAGAGACCCGATACTGGCTTCCTCCCTTTTCAGGGGGCTTTGCGAATTCCCCGTCTTTCATCCGCTCCCGTCTTACCACTCCGCGATCAGCGGTCTGGGATAGAGCCACCATTTTTCAAAATCCATGCAGTAACGGGACTGGTAGATGCTGGAGTCCTTTTTATAATCATAATTCGTCCAGGCCTGATAGCTTTCCACAATTCTGTCCGCCAAATCATTCTCCATTGTCTCACAGAACCTGCGGCACAGTTCCACAATCCCCTCCGGCCTGTTCGTAAGCCCTGCCACCGTTTCCTCCAGCCTTCTGTTGCAGGGGAAGAGCACTTTGTTTTCCTGCAGGATCAGGCGGTAGATGCAGTAGACGATCTCGCTCGCCGTGCGCGCCCTCATATAGCCCTCCGGTGCACAGGCTCTCCAGAAATACCCATAATTCAGCTGCAGATCGCTGTAGAAGGAAAGCATCTTCTCCTCCATCTCCTTCTCCTGAAAAACAGGGATGGCCGCAACCAGGGACTCGATCTCCGGATCATCGGAAAACAGAACGCGGGATTTGATGAAGGAATTCCTGGTGGGTTCGCTTCCTTTTTCCGCCGCCGCGCGCAGATAATCCTTCGTCATATATTTCACATCAAAATATCCGCCCTCGTAGGTGCAGAGCCCGTCGATCGTCTCCGCCGTCCGGTTCTCGGCAAGAAGCTTTTCATAATAATCGTCCGGCACGATTACCATCGCGTCCAGATCGGAATCCGGCCGCTCCGTTCCCTTTGCCACCGAGCCGCCGAAAATGAGCGCGATAACCTCCTGCCTGTTTCGGAAATAATCTTCCATGATTTTCAATGATTCTTCATGATGTCTGTACATTCCCCGTCTCTCCTTTTTCTCACAGTCCGCGCCTTTTCACGTATCCGCTTCGGCACGCCTGTTATCACTATATCCGATTCCCGCAAAACAGGCAAGTATATCCCGCTTCCGGCAGCGCGGTATTTGATTGACATCTGCCGGTGATGTTGTATAATTCATCTAAGAACCAGGAAAGGAATCTGAAGAAAAATGAGCGAAAACTGTACCCACAACTGTGAAACCTGTCATGAATCCTGTGCGGACCGAGATCCGAAAAGCATGCTGAAGAAGCCCCATGAGCTTTCCACCATCAAAAATGTAATCGCCGTGGTAAGCGGCAAGGGCGGCGTCGGAAAATCTCTCGTCACCTCTCTGCTGGCCTCTTCCATGCAGAAGAAGGGATATCATACCGCCGTTCTGGATGCGGACATCACCGGCCCTTCCATTCCGAAGGCGTTCGGCGTACACGGGAAGGCCTATGCCAACGAATACGGCCTTCTTCCGGCAAAATCCGCCCTTGGAGTGGACCTCATGTCCATCAATCTTCTGCTGGACAACGATACCGATCCCGTACTCTGGCGCGGCCCGGTAATCGCCGGCGCGGTAAGCCAGTTCTGGACCGATGTGATCTGGTCCGACGTGGATTTCATGTTCGTGGACATGCCTCCCGGAACGGGCGATGTTCCGCTCACCGTGTTCCAGTCCATTCCCGTTAAGGGCATCATCGTGGTAACCTCTCCCCAGGAACTGGTTTCCATGATCGTGGAAAAAGCGGTGCGCATGGCGGAGATGATGAATGTTCCGGTTCTCGGCATCGTGGAGAACATGTCCTATTTTGAATGCCCTGACTGCGGCAGCCGCCACAGCATCTTCGGCGAAAGCCACATCGAGGAAATTGCGGAGAAACACGGCATTCCTTCCGTTTCCCGCCTTCCGATCGATCCTTCCATCGCCGCTTCCTGCGACAGAGGCGAGATTGAAAAAGTGGACGCGCCCTGGCTGGCTGAACTCTGCGGCAGCCTGGAGAAGCAGTGCGGATTCTGACTATGAGAAAATCTTTCTGAAAAAATACCGGAGGAGGAGAGCATGGCGGCCATGTTTCCCTCCTCCGGCGTTTCTTATCCCCGGTCTTTTCCATGTCTGAAACGTTCCGGCAAAAACAAAAAAGGAAAAAGCATTCCTTGCCTTTTCCTCATCTCC
The DNA here is from genome assembly GCA_900544445.1 of uncultured Lachnospiraceae bacterium. GTDB lineage: Bacteria > Bacillota > Clostridia > Lachnospirales > Lachnospiraceae > Eisenbergiella > Eisenbergiella intestinigallinarum. The sequence continues at coordinate 26,509 of UQVK01000022.1, read as the reverse complement.
ATAATGCTGACTGACTATGATGTTATCAAAAACCGGTATGGAGTCCGAAAGAGTTATTCGATAAAAGAGAGGGGGGGACTGGTGCGGATCAAACCGCACCAGTTTGGGTTGATGATGTCTCAACTCGTCGTTTATCATAAAATAAATTTATAAATTTGTCAATGCAATTTATAAAAATTTATATTTGAATAAATTTACATCGGATGCACATCCGCAACGCTCTCCATCTCCACCAGTTCCGCATTGATCTCAAGCCTCACGGTTACCCTTTCAGACGCGCGGTTTTGAAGCTCTATCTTCTCCAGAAGAAGCCTGACCAGCAGCCTCCCCATCAGCCTTCTGGGAACCCGAAGCGTCGTCAGGGAAGGCTCCAGCATGCTGCAGATGCTTCTTCCGTCAAAACCGATCACCGAAACATCCTCCGGAATCCGGAATCCGTTGCTCTTAAGCGCCCGATATACGGCGATCGCCATCACATCATTCTCCACCAGAAAGGCTGTGGGAATTCTGCCCGCATCCTTCCACAACGCCTCCAGATACTCCTGTGCCTTCTGCCCCGTTCCCGCCTCTTCCACACAGAAACGGGCCTCCTCTTCCAGGCCAAGCTCTTCCATCGCATAGCTGAAGCTTCTGCGCCGTTCGATCAGGGAACAGAGCGGCCTTCCGGAACTGACATATCCGATTTTCCGGTGTCCTCTGCCGTAAAGATACTTTACAGCGGTGTAAATTCCCTGCCTGTTGTTAACCGTCACGGCACTGGCTTCCACATCCGGGCAGAAACAGTCAATCAGAATCCAGGGAACCTCCAGGGCATCCAGCGCTTCTTTCATTTCTCTGCTGACCTGTGCTGCATAAATCAGCAATCCCGCAAACGCTTCCTTTCGAATGCTCTCCTTCAGCCTGCCGCCTTTTTCATCATAAATATGCAGAATCGTGAAGCGGTAGCCCAGCCTCCTCGCCTCTCTTTCCGCGCCCTCTATCACCTTTGGGAAAAAGGCCGCTTCCTCCACATCGTCATGATATTCCGATAAAACCACATAGGCGATCGTTTTATCTGAAACAGGCTCTTCCTTCTCTCCCCTCTCTTCTTCCTCCCGGATCATATATCCGTATCCCATTTCCCGGATTCTCTCAAGCAGCGAATTTCTCAGCTCTTCGCTGATGCCGGGCTTATGATTCAGGACCAGCGACATGGTAGCCGCGGATACTCCGAGCATGCCTGCCAGTTCTTTGGATTTAATTGCCACGATATTTCCCTCACAAGTTTTTTATTTGATAACACTATTTTACATTATCGGTAAATAATTTACAACGAAAAAACACATACTATTTCTGGCTGACACTGTTCTTTTGGGACGAAAAAGCCGCCATCGGCGGCTGAAAGAAAGAGAGGTACAAATGGAAAAAAGAATCAGAGCTGCTTATGATGCCCATGGCCGGGATATGTCCGGCATCCGTATCGATGAAAACGGAAAGGCGTCCGACATGGACCCGCGCACCGTCATGTCCCATGACGGCTGCAATCCCGTCAACCGCGACCAGGAGCTGGCACGCGCGCATGAGGGGGACGGCATGCTGTTTCCCGGGATTCTGCCCGGAACCACTCCCGGCTCCCTTCCAGGCGGTGTTCCGGAAAACATGCCGCCGGTTCCTCCTGCGTTTTTTCCCGGCTCCGGCCTGTATAACGACAGGTAAGAGCCGGCGCTTCAGATATAATCGATCACGTCCCTGACGGACCGCACGCCGACCAGGCGGATGCCATCCATTTTCGGCAGATGCTCCAGGCTCACCTGAGGCAGAATGCAGGTCTGAAAGCCCAGCTTTTTCGCTTCGGCCACCCTGCCCTCCGCCTGGCTGACCGCGCGCACCTCTCCGCTTAAGCCCACCTCACCAAAGGCCATCACGCCCTCCTCAATGGGGCGGTTTTTAAAGCTGGAGATGACCGCCATCACGATGCCAAGGTCTATGGCCGGTTCCGAAATCTTAATCCCTCCGGCGATGTTCACATAGGCGTCGCAGCCGGATATCTGCAGGCCGAGCCGCTTTTCCAGCACTGCCATCAGGAGGCTGACCCGGTTAAAATCCGTACCGGCAGCCTGTCTTTTGGGAAATCCGAAATTGCTGGAACAGACCAGCGCCTGAATCTCCACCAGAATGGGTCTGGTCCCTTCCATGGAACAGGAAACCACACAGCCGCTCGCCCCAACCGGACGTCCGTTCAGCATGAATTCGGAAGGATTTTTCACCTCATACAGACCCTCTCTCCGCATTTCAAACACACCGATCTCATTGGTGGAACCGAAACGGTTCTTCACGCCCCGCAGGATCCGGTAGGCCGCATGCCGGTCCCCTTCAAAATAAAGCACCGTATCCACCATGTGTTCCAGCACCCGCGGACCGGCTACCGTCCCTTCCTTGGTCACATGCCCCACGATGAAAATGGAAATGCCATTGCTTTTTGCCAGCCGCAGAAAAACGCCTGTGGATTCCCGCACCTGGGAAACGCTGCCCGGAGCGGCTGAAACCTCTTCACTGTACATGGTCTGGATGGAATCGATGATCACGATTTCCGGCTTCAACCGTATGATGTTTTCCTCAATATCGCTCAGATTCGTCTCACACAACAGGAGAAAGGAATCCTGAAAGGGTCCGATGCGCTGGGCGCGCATCTTGATCTGCCGCAGGGATTCTTCTCCCGACACGTAAAGCACCTTCCGCCCTCTTTCTGCCAGCAGTCTGCATACCTGCAGAAGGAGGGTGGATTTCCCGATGCCAGGGTCCCCTCCCACCAGCACCAGAGAGCCCGGCACGATGCCGCCCCCGAGCACTCTGTCCAGCTCTCCGATTCCGGAAGGAATCCGATCCTCCTCATCTGCGGAAATCTCGGAAAGCTTCGCAGGCTTCTTTCCTCCGGAGGAAAGCCCGGCGTGCTTTTCCTTTCCCGTCTCCGCCTGTCCTTTTCTGACAGGCTCCTCCACAAAGCTGTTCCAGGTCCTGCACGCAGGACACTGGCCCATCCATTTTGCGGATTCATAACCGCATTCCTGACAATAAAATACCGTAGCCGATTTCGCTTTGGCCATTTCCTGTTTTCCTCACCTTCCTGTCCCCTGCATCGGAAAACCGCAGGCAAAATCTCTATCCGGCAGGCGCTTCCTGCTCTGAGATTCCTCCTGCGGCTTCCTGCTGCAGAGCCTCTCGGTCCGCTTTCCTTATTTGCTGATTTCCACCTTCACCTCTCCGGCTCCGGCAAGCTCCACGCTCAGGCTCAGCTTTCCTCCCAGATTGGTGCACATTCTTCCGGCGTCTTCGCCGTTAATCTTCACATCGTACTCCGCATCATCCTGAAGGCCGATGGTGATCTGCGCATCCTCGCTTCCTTCCACAAGGAAGCTCACGCCGTCCTCACGTTCGTTAAAGAAGAGTACGCTGGTTCCGGGAACGGACTCATAGGCGAACATGCCGTTTTTTTCCAGCTTCGTCATGGTACGGTAGGTCTTCACCTTGTACAGATCGCCCTCGTGGGAGAAATCCTCCACCTTCGCCTTTTCAGAAAGAGTGTGATTTCCGAAGCTGATGCTTCCGTCTGCCTCCCAGCGGATCAACTCCTCTACTGCTGCCATTGCTTTTGTCCTCCTGTTCTGCCGCCGCAGGCGGCGCTTAAATCGTGAAAGAACGGCGTCAGCCGTTCTTTGGCAGGAACCATGGGTTCCTGCCGGTCTCCTGTTCTTTTTTCAGTTTGTATGATTATTTCTTTACGTGAAAGCTGATTTTACCGTCCTTACAGCCCACCGTCACATGGTCTTCCGGCTGTACGCGCCCGCTCAGGATTTCCTCTGCCAGCGCGTCCTCAACCATGCTCTGGATCGCGCGCTTCAGCGGACGGGCCCCCATCTTCAGATCGGAATGCTTCTCCACGATCAGATTTTTGGCCGCCGGTGTGATGGTCAGACTGATGCCGAGCTGCTCCCTGCAGCGTGTGATCAGATCCTTTGCAAGAAGCGTGATGATCTGCTTCATATTCTCCATGGTGAGAGGATGGAACACCATGATCTCATCGATCCGGTTGATGAATTCCGGCTTGAACAGCCGTTTCACTTCCTCCATCACCCCTGATTTCATCCGCTCATAGTCCTTCTTTTCGTCGGCTCCCGTGGAAAAACCCAGGCTCTTCGGATCCACGATCCTCTGCGCGCCGGCATTTGAGGTCATGATGAGCACCGTATTCTTAAAGCTCACCTTTCGGCCCTTGGAATCGGTGATATGACCGTCGTCCAGCACCTGCAGAAGAATGTTGAACACGTCGGGATGCGCCTTCTCGATTTCATCGAAAAGCACGACGGAATAAGGGTTACGGCGCACCTTCTCCGAAAGCTGGCCCCCGTCGTCAAAACCCACATATCCGGGCGGGGAACCGATCAGCTTGGAAACGGAATGTCCCTCCATATACTCGGACATATCGATCCGGATCAGGGCGTTTTCGCTTCCGAACATGGCTTCCGCCAGCGCTTTGCTCAGCTCCGTCTTTCCCACGCCCGTGGGACCAAGAAACAGGAAAGAGCCGATGGGCCGCTTCGGATCCTGAAGTCCCACACGTCCTCTTCTCATGGCCCGCGCCACCGCAGAAACGGCTTCCTCCTGGCCGATCACCCGCTTATGCAGAATCGACTCCAGCTTCATGAGCCGTTCGCTTTCCTTTTCCTCCAGCCTGCTCACCGGAATTTTCGTCCAGGCCGCAACCACCTGCGCCACATCGTTTTCCGTGACCACGTGGCGGCTTTCCGCCTTCTTTTTTTGAAGCCGCGCTTTCTTCTGCGCCAGCTTCTTCATCACGGCGTCCTGCTCCCGCTTCCAGTTCCCGGCCTGCTCAAAGGCCTCCAGGCGGATCGCGTTCTCGATCTTCTGATCCAGTTCATGAATCTGCTCATTCAGCAGCCGGATGTCCTCCGGCTGTTCCATATTCGACAGCTTCACCGCAGAAGCGGCTTCATCGATCAGATCGATGGCCTTATCCGGCAGCCTTCTGTCGTTGATATATCTGCTGGAAAGACGCACGGCCGCTTCCAGCGCACCGGGTTCATAGGTGACCTGATGATGCTTTTCATAGCCGGGAGCAATCCCCTCCAGAATGCGGATCGCCTCCTCTTCCGTGGGTTCTTCCACGTTAACCGGCTGGAACCTTCTTTCCAGCGCGGCGTCCCGTTCAATATACTTCCGGTACTCCGTGATCGTGGTCGCGCCGATGAGCTGCAACTCGCCGCGAGCGAGGGAGGGCTTCAGGATATTGGAAGCGTCGATCGCCCCTTCCGCTCCTCCTGCGCCGATCAGCGTATGAAGCTCATCCAGGAACAGAAGCACGTTTCCGGCTTCCGTCACCTCGCGGATCACCTTCTTAATCCGTTCCTCAAATTCTCCCCGGTATTTGCTTCCTGCGATCATTCCGGAAAGGTCCAGGGTAAGAACCCGTTTGTCCTTCACGGTATCCGGCACGTTTCCTTCCACAATCCTGCGGGCAAGCCCTTCCACAATGGCGGTTTTTCCGACGCCGGGCTCTCCCACCAGGCAGGGATTATTCTTCGTCCGTCTGGACAGGATCTGGATCACACGGCTGATCTCTTCCTCTCTGCCCACAACCGGGTCCAGCTTCCCTGCGGCAGCCAGAGCGGTCATATCCCTGCTGTACTGCTCCAGAGTGGCGGTCTGCCCCTTCTTTTTCTGCTTCTTCACAAGATCTTCCTTGTACAGACCGGGGTCCTGCCCCATCGCCGCAAGGGTATCCGCATAGATCTTCTGCGGCTGGAGGCTGCAGGTATTTAAGAGCCGGACCGCCACATTTTCTCCTTCCCGGATCAGGGCGAGCAGAATATGCTCCGTTCCTGTAAGGAAAGAACCAAAACGGGCCGCCTGCCTGTGGGCCTCCTCCAGAATGGCCATCGCCCTCGGGGAATAGCCGTCCCTCTCTTTGACCGGGACAGGAGAAACAGGGGCGATCAGATCCCGGATCATGTCCCGGATTTCCTGCTCATTTGCGCCGTTTTCCGCAAGCACCCTGGCGGCCGTGCCCGTACCTTCCTCCAGGAGGCCCAGCAGGATATGCTCTGTTCCCACATATCCCTGCCTCATTCTCCTGGCGGCTCGCTCGGCAAGCTGGAGGGCCGTTCTGGCCTTATCTGTAAACTGCGACTGCATTATTCCAGTCCTCCATATTCTTCATAGATTTCATCAATTAAAGCATGCACCTCCTGACGGGAAATATTCTTACAGCTCGCTTTTGCAAGCAGAAGCAGAAGCTCCTGCCGCATTTCTTCCATCGCCTTCTTTTTCCCTTCGTCTATGGATATGACGGCGCCCTTTCTCCGGTCCACTTTCACAAAGCCTTCCTGCTTCAGAACCGTATATGCCTTATTGACCGTGTGCATGTTGATTCCGATCTCATCGGCAAGCTGCCGCACGCTGGGAAGTACATCCCCTTCCCGGTAACGGTTGGTCGCAATCCCGAGAATGATCTGATTCCTGAGCTGTATATAGATGGCCTCATCACTGTTAAAATCAATTTCCAATACCATTTCCACTGTGCATCGCTCTTCTTTCTCCTGTCCGGCTTTGACAGCACCGGAACCGTTATTGTTATATACATATTATAACAGAAGGCACATTCTGTCAACCGGAAAGGCCGCTGCGGACAGATTTCGGTCCTTTCCACAGCGGCCTTTGACCCTTTATTTCAGATCCAGGAATTCAAAATCAAGATCATCATCCTCATCCACATCCAGGAAGTCCTTGGGCCTGTAATTCTTCTGGCCTCTCTGGCTCCTTGCTCTGCCGGACTGGCGGGAGGATCTTCTCGGAGGCTCATCCTCTTCCTCCTCGTCTTCATAACGATCGTCGTCCTCTTCTTCCTCGTCTTCGTCCTCTTCCTCATAACGGCTTCTGCGGGAAGGCTTTCTGGAACGCGCCGGACGCCTCACCGCGCCGCGGCGCCTTCTGGGAACGTAATCGTCGTCTTCGTCCTCATCGTCTTCATCATCCTCCTCGTCCTCTTCCTCGTCCTCGTAACGGTCGTCGTCTTCGTCCTCATCGTCGTAATCATCCGCATCATAACCGCCATCCTCATAGGAATTTCTGAGCCGGAAGATCAGAATGGTGACCACGATGACAAGCAGGGCGATGATCACCGCAAGAATGATGATGATCATGCGCATGTTTCCGGTCTGCTCTTCCATCACTGCAATATTGCTTTCATTTGTCTGCTGCGCATTCAGAAGATCGCTGATCTTATATCTGGTTCCGTTGACGTTGTCATTCAGATACCAGTCACTGACGCCTGTTCCCGTACCATCATCCGCATAGCTGACACTGTATTCGTCCGTAGAGACACTTTCCGTTTCAGAAGGCGTTTCTGAGGGCGTCTCAGAAGTCGTTTCCGCAGGGGTCTCTGCCTGAGCAGTCTGCGTCACCTCTACCAGATCGGAACGGATATAGCCGGATACGGTTTCTCCGTTCACTTCACCGGAAACCTGATACCACAGATTCCCGTCGCTGCCTGTGGTTTCTCCCACTACGTCGATCTCATCTCCGGAAGAAAGGCTTCCCACCTGTTCAGAATCAGTGGATGCTTCGCCGCGCAGTCTCGCGCTGGCAGGAACCACTCTCACTCTGGCCGCCGTAGAAGTTCCGGACAGATCCTCCGTATTCTCATCCACGATCTGAGATTCCACGTCCTCTCCGCCGTCCGTACTTTCCGCAGGCGCTTCTTCCTGGGCATCACCGCCCGTCTCCTGCCCGGTCTGGCTTCCAAGGCTGTTGGATGCGCGGCTGACAAGTCCGCTCTGTCCCCACATTCCCGCGCAGAGAGCCATCGCGGTCAGCACTGCAGCGATCCGCAGGCTTCTTTTCTTTCTTCCTGATTTTATCCTGTTCATTTGCGTACCATGCCTTTCTCTTTTTTAAGCATTCCCCAAAGGGCGGGCGCTTAAATCCGTGACCTTTCTTTCGTATTCACGCCTCATCAATGGCCTTTCCGATATCCGTCCTCATATATTTGTTGGCGAAGTCCACCCAGCCGGCCGCCTCATACGCCCTGGCCCTGGCCGCCTTCAGATCCTTTCCAACTGCGGTGATGCCGAGCACCCTTCCGCCGTTCGTCACGATGCGCCCCTCTCCATCAAAAGAAGTTCCCGCATGGAAGCAGAACGCGTCGGAGACCTCATCAAACCGCTCCAGCCCCGTGATCGGATAGCCTTTTTCGTAGCTGACCGGATATCCTTCGGACGCCAGCACCACGCAGACCGCCGCATTGTCCTCAAATGCAAGCTGAATCTGATCCAGCGTGCCGTCGATGCAGGCTTCCATCACATCCAGGATGTCGTTTTTCATCCGGGGAAGCACAACCTGCGCCTCCGGGTCGCCGAATCTGGCATTGTACTCAAGCACCCTCGGTCCTTTCTCCGTCAGCATCAGGCCGAAGAAAATGATTCCCTTGAAGGGCCGTCCTTCTGCCGCCATGGCGTCCACCGTGGGCTGATAAATATATTTCCGGCAGAATTCATCCACCTCTTTCGTATAGAACGGGGACGGGGAAAAGGTTCCCATGCCTCCGGTATTCAGTCCCTGATCCCCGTCGCAGGCCCGTTTGTGGTCCTGAGCGGAAGTCATGATCCGGATCGTCTTTCCGTCCACGAAGGACAGCACGGAAACCTCCCGCCCGGTGAGGAATTCTTCCACCACCATGCGGTTCCCCGCCGTCCCGAAATGCTTATCCAGCATGATCTCCTTCACACCGGCAAGCGCCTCTTCCTTTGTCTTACAGATCAGCACGCCCTTTCCCAGCGCCAGGCCGTCCGCCTTCAGGACGATGGGATAGTCCGCTCTTTCCAGATATTCCTCAGCTGCCTTCGCATCCTCAAACGTTTCATAGGCTGCCGTGGGAATGTGATATTTCTTCATCAGATCCTTGGAAAACGCCTTGCTTCCCTCCAGGATAGCCGCGTTCTTTCTGGGGCCGAAGGCTCTCAGGCCTGCTTCCTCCAGAACATCCACCAGACCTTCCGCCAGCGGATCGTCCGGTCCCACGATGACCAGATCCACCGCCTTCTCCTTTGCAAAGGATGCGATCTTTTCAAACTCATTTACTTTAATCGGTACGCACTCAGCCAGCGCAGCAATTCCAGCGTTGCCGGGTGCACAGTATATCTTTTCCGCTTTCGGGCTTCTGGCTGCGGCAGCCGCAATGGCGTGCTCCCGTCCTCCGCTTCCCACGATCAGAATCTTCATCTTTCCTCTTTTCCTGCCGCCAGGCGGCACGCTTTCTTCTGTACGGTTTTTTACCGGATTACAGCCTTTCCGTCCACGACCTCCACCCTTCCGGCAGCGATCAGGTCAATCGCTTTCGGAAGAAGGATCCATTCCGCTTCCTCCATCACACGCTGCTGGAGACTCTTCGGCGTATCGTCCGGCTGCACATCAACGCTCTTCTGCAGAAGAATCGGGCCGGTATCCGTTCCGTCGTCCACGAAATGCACCGTTGCTCCCGTCACCTTCACGCCTCTTGCCAGAGCCGCCTCATGCACCTTCAGGCCATAGTAGCCGGTTCCGCAGAAGGAAGGGATCAGGGAAGGATGGATGTTGATGATCCGGTTCGGATAGGCACGGATCATCTCCGGCGGAATGTTCACCAGAAATCCCGCCAGCACGATCAGATCAGGCGCATATTCGTTCACCTTCTCCAGAAACGCGCGGTTGAATGCCTCCCGGTCCGAAAACGCCTTCGGAGAAAGGCAGACCGCATCGATTCCGTTCTCTTCCGCCCGCTTAAGCGCATGGGCGGAACGGTTGTTGCTGATCACACCGGCAATCCGCGTATTGCGGATGCGCCCGTCCTTCACCGCGTCAATGACCGCCTGAAGGTTGGTTCCTCCGCCTGACACGCAGACGAGAATGTTCAGCATAACTCCACCCCTTTTTCCCCGGCTTCGATTCTGCCGATCACATAGGGGTTCTCTCCCGCCGCACGGGCCGCTTCCATGGCCTTGTCCGCATCCGCAGGATCCACGGCGAGTACCATGCCGATTCCCATGTTGTAGGTATTGTACATCATCTTTTCTTCAATATTTCCCGTTTTCGCAAGAAGCCGGAAAATCGCAGGGATCTCATAGCTGTCCTTTTCCACGACAGCCTTCACCCCATCAGGAAGCATTCTGGGAATGTTCTCATAGAAACCGCCTCCGGTGATGTGGCTGCATGCCTTAATATCCACGCCCGCTTCCTTCACCGTGCGCAGCGCCTTCACATAGATCTTCGTGGGCGCCAGCAGCGCTTCACCCAGCGTGGTTCCCAGTTCTTCATAATACGTGTCCAGAGATTCCTTCGTCATCTCAAACACCTTGCGCACCAGGGAGAAACCGTTGCTGTGAACGCCGGAGCTGGCAAGACCGATCAGCACGTCGCCGGGCTTTAAGTCCGCTCCCGTGATCATCTTCTTTTCGTCCACAATGCCCACGGCAAAACCGGCCAGATCGTATTCATCTTCCGGATAGAAGCCCGGCATTTCCGCCGTCTCTCCGCCGATCAGAGCCGCTCCGGCCTGTTTGCAGCCATCTGCCACACCCTTGACGATCGAAGCGATCTTCTCGGGATAATTCTTTCCGCAGGCGATATAATCCAGGAAAAACAGCGGTTCTCCGCCCGCGCAGGCGATATCATTGACACACATCGCCACACAGTCGATTCCCACCGTATCATGCCTGTCCATCAGGAACGCCAGCTTCAGCTTCGTTCCCACACCGTCCGTTCCGGAAACCAGGGTGGGCTTTTCCATATCCTTAAAGCTCTCCATGGAGAAGGCTCCGGAAAAGCCGCCCAGTCCACCAAGGACTTCGGGCCGCATGGTCTCCTTTACGTACTTTTTCATCAATTCCACCGATTTATAACCAGCTTCGATATCCACTCCGGCATTCTTATAATCCATTTTTCTACCTGTGCCTTTCTATGCTTTTATCCTTATCTTTTGTCCCGCTGCGCCCTTATTTTGCGTAATTCTGCCAGCCGGTCTCCTGCAGACGCGCATCCTTCTTCTGAACGCTTTCTTTCAGGCTCTGGCTGTACTCTTTCAGTCTCTCAAGCAGCGCTTCATCCGATGTGGCAAGGATCCTGGCAGCGAGCAGTCCTGCGTTCGCGCCTCCGTTAATCGCAACCGTGGCCACCGGAATCCCGCTGGGCATCTGTACGATGGAATAAAGGGAATCCCTTCCGCCGAGGGAAGTGGTGTGCATCGGAATTCCGATCACCGGCATGGGGAAGATCGCCGCGCACATACCCGGAAGATGCGCTGCCATACCAGCTCCCGCAATGATCACCTTATATCCCGCCGCTTCCGCATTTTTTGCATACTCAAAAAATACGTCCGGCTCCCGGTGAGCGGAAATAATCCTCATCTCATAGGAAATTCCCAGTTCCTCCAGAATCTCGGCCGCCTTTGCCATAACAGGCATATCCGAATCGCTTCCCATTACAATACCAACCTGTGCCACTGTTCTTCCTCCTTGATTTTCGCCGCCACGGGCGGCTTCCATTTCCGGCACGGACCCCGGGTCCGCGCACGCTTCTCTCCTGTATTTACAGCATACAGCCGGAAGATGTCCCTGCGGACCTCCCGGCCTCCATCCCGTTTCTCATTCCGCCGCATCTTCATTCTATGCCTTTCCTCCGGAAAAATACCAGCCGGCAGTTTTCTTTCAGAAGCAGAAAGAGGGGTAAAAAGACGGGAATCATTCAAAATACAGTGTACTAAACTTTTTCCCGTTATGCAACCTCAACCGGACGAATTAAGAAAAAATTCAGTCTTTCCGAAAAGAAATCCTTCTGTTCCTTTTTCGCCCCGGTGTGGTATACTTTAGGAAAGAATTCTGAAAAGAGGTAACGCATCCCATGTGCGAAGTACAATACGACATTACATATGAAGACCTGAATCCCACCTTTCTTTTCGCCTGCCAGTTTTCCCGCAGCAGCACGCCGGAGGCGGCCCACAGCCATGATTTCTGCGAAATCGCCCTCATGCTTTCCGGCGAGGGGCATTTTGTGGTGGACGGCAAATGGCGGGCGGTGAAAAAAGGGGACGTGCTCCTGCTCAATCCCGGCACTGTCCATCAGTGCACCTACAGCTCGCCCTCCTCTCCTCTGGTGGAATTCTACGTTTCCTTCGCCGACATCCAGCTTCGGGGCATGGAACGCAACCAGATCCGCCTTCCCGGCCGGGAGCTTCTGCTTCATCCCGCGGAAAAGACTTTCGTGCTGCTCTCCCGCCTCTGCGCCCTGATCCAGGCGGAAAGCCAGGGACGCCAGCCGGGACGCTATTTCATGCTGAAGGCCTATGTCACCCAGATGATCCTGCTTCTGTACCGGGAGCAGGCGGCGGCGCCATCTACGGTGGAAGGCGGTTATGAGTTTGAATCCACCAACAAACGGTACGTGGTGGAACAGATCATTGACTACCTGGACTGCCATTATAATGAGAAGATATCCCTGGATCAGATCGCCAAAAACATGTATTTAAGTCCCTTTTATATTTCAAAAATCTTTAAAAGCGAAACCGGGGACACGCCGATCAACCATCTGATCCGGGTGCGTATGGAAAAAGCGAAGGAGCTTCTGGATCAGAACAAGGACGCCAGCATCCAGGATATCGCCCTTTGCGTGGGTTATGACGATGCCTATCATTTCAGCAAGCTGTTTAAAAAGCATTTCGGCCAATCCCCTTCCCAGTACAGGAAGGCGCAGGAATAAGACGTGAAAAAGAAAGGCGGATGTTATGCTGGATTTTGCCAATCTGGAAATCTATCGGGAAAACAACCGGATCGAAGCGAAAAAAGCACAGGGAGGCCTTCCCCACAGCATCTGGGAGACCTATTCCGCCTTTGCCAATTCCTTCGGCGGCATTCTCCTTCTGGGCGTGGTTGAGGGAGCGGACAAGCGTTTCGTTTCCGTCCCTCTTCCCTCTCCCGAACGGCTGGTTTCCGAATTCTGGAAAATGATAAATGACCGTACAAAAGTGAGTGCGAACATCCTTTCCGAACAGGACGTACAGATCGTGGAAAGCGGCGGCAACCGGATCGTCGTGATCCAGATCCCGCGGGCGGGCCGCCATGAACGCCCGGTTTACATCGGAACAGATCCTTTTTCCGGTTCCTACTTCCGGGACGGGGAGGGGGATTACCGCTGCAGTCCGGACGAGGTGCGCTCCATGCTGCGCGACCGGACGGACGAGCCCCAGGACGCCATGGTTCTGGAAGAGTTTTCCACGGACTGCCTGGACCCCGGCTGCATCAGCCGCTACCGGGTCCGGCTTTCCGATCTGCATCCCAGACCCGCATGGCAGCGCTCCATTTCCTGCCATTTTCTGCCCTGCGTCGGCGCCGTCGCCCGTGGCGAAGACGGACAGTATCATCCCACGGCCGCCGGTCTGCTCATGTTCGGAAAAAGCAGGGATATCCGCCGGGAATTCCCCGACTATCTGCTGGATTACCAGGAGCTTGACGCCTCCGGCCGCCTCCTCTGGCAGCTCACTTCCCGGTCGGAGGACTGGAGCGGCAGCCTGTTTGACTTTTATTTTCTCGTCTACCACAGAATCCTGCAGGGTCTGGAAGAAAAGCCCCCGGCTGCGGGAACGCCATCTGCCATGCGCTCTGAAAGTTCACCCGTCCGTTCGGGTTCCGGTCAGCCGAATTCCGACCTTTCAGGCGTCCGCTCCGCCCTGGGCGAGGCGCTCGCCAACTGTCTGATCCACGCGGATTACCGGGCCAAAAGCGGGCTCGTGATCCGAAAGGAGCCGGACAGCATCGTGATCACCAATCCGGGAAGCTTCCGCATTTTCATATCTGAAGCGGCTGACGGCGGAAAATCGGACGTGCGCAACGTCACCCTGGCCCGGATGTTTTCCCTGATTCACATCGGCAGAGGAAAAGGAAGCGGCATCCCCGGCATCCACCGCGCCTGGGAGGAGCAGGGCTGGGAAAAGCCGAGCCTCACCGAACAGCTCAGCCCCGCCCGGATCACCCTCACCCTGCGCCTGAAGCGCGGCGAGGACGAGCGGACGGATACATCTGTACAGAAAGCGAGAAAACAGGCCATTCTGGAATATCTCACCGCCGTTCCCGCGGCGGAAATTGCGCAGATCGCCGGCGCAGTGGGATTAAGCCCATCCCGCACAGGCGACTATCTGCGCCTCCTGAAAGAGGAAGATATCATCGTCTCGGAAAAATCCGGCAGGAAAGCTACCTACCGCCTGAAATCCTGAAGATTCCCTGTCCGAAAATTCTGTCCCAATGTTGACAAAGCAACGATAGCATGCTATTATTCTTCGTGCCAAAGGAGGTGCCTGTATGGCAGACGAGAATACATGCGGAGTTCTTCTCAAGCAGATTTGCGATGAATTGAAAAAGATGGCTGACAACAGTCTGCGGGCCAATGACCTGACCATGGCCCAGCTTGGGGCTCTGCTCGTTTTAAATCAGCTTCCGGACAGGCAGCTTTCCTACAAGGAGCTGGAAAAGAAGCTGCATGTGGCGCAGTCCACCACCACCGGCATCGTACTGCGGCTGGAACAAAAAGGGTTTGTGGAATGCTTCGGCAGCGAGCAGGACAGACGGGTCAAAATGGTAAGGCTGACGCAGACCGGCGAACGGTGCTGCTATCTGGCCGACAGGCATCTGGAAGAAGCCGAGGAAAAGCTTCTTTCCGGCCTGACCGAAACCGAACGGATGATTTTTTATTCCCTTCTTGTGAAGGTCCACCAGTCCATTCGGTAAGCATATTTTTTCTGCGGCATTTTGTCATATTTATATAGTACGCTATTAAAGTGTGCCTGCACGCTGACCGCGGCGGCGCAATATTCAGGCTGTACGGGCCTAAGGTCTGCCGGCAGACGGCGGACAATCATGACGGGGGGAAAACGACTTCCGGCCGGTTTTGAGAAAAAACGACGGAGGTTTTTATCCTTCCCTCTTTTTTTTAATTTGAAATACAAAAAATACAGAAGAATCCCTATGTACGGAGGAAGAAACTGTGAATACGCAAGAGAAAGAAATCCTGTATGCCGGCATCGATATCGGCTCAACCACCACCAAAACAGTCGTCGTAGACGCTCGGAACGGACAGATTGTACACTCCGGTTACCGCAGGCACAGCGCCCAGCAGGCGGCGAGCGTGATCGAGTGTCTGAAGGAGCTTTTGAATAAATTCCCGGAGGCGGAATTTTTCCTCGCCCTCACCGGCTCCGGCGCCAAGACGCTTTCGGACCGGCTCGGCCTGCCCTACGTGCAGGAGGTGGTGGCAAATTCCATCGCCATCCGGAAGCTGTACAAAGACGTAAACACCGCCATTGAGCTGGGCGGCCAGGATGCCAAGGTTCTGTTTTTCCGAAAGGATACGCAGAGCGGCCAGCTTGAGGTGGCGGATATGCGGATGAACGGAAGCTGCGCCGGCGGCACGGGCGCCTTTCTGGACGAGGTTGCCGCCATCCTGCGCATTCCCGTGGAGGAGCTGAACCGGACGGCGGCTCAGGGAGAAACGGTCTATGACATCTCCGGCCGCTGCGGAGTTTACGCCAAGACGGATATCCAGCCCCTTCTGAATCAGGGCGTTTCCAAAGAAAACCTGGCGCTCTCCTCTCTCCATGCCGTTGCGAAGCAGACCATCGGCGGCCTGGCACAGGGACTGGACATCCGCGGCCCCGTGCTTTTTGAGGGCGGCCCGATGACCTTTAATCCGACGCTGATCCAGGTGTTTGCCCAGCGTCTGAACCTCTCGGAAGAGGAGATTCTGGTGCCGGAGCATCCGGAAACCATCGTAGCCTATGGAGCTGCGCTTTCTCTGGACAGCCTGTTTGCCCAGAGCCGCACTCCCGTGGACCTGAACGGCCTGCTGAAAACCATGGACGGCCTCCATGAAGCAATCCAGGTTGAAAATGTGGGAACCACGCCCCTCTTCTTTGAATCGGCGGAGGAAAAGGAAGCATTTCTGCGCCGTCACGCGCTGCCGGAGCAGAGCTTCTGCCCCGGCCGGAAAAAGGTGGACGTTCAACCTGCATCCGGGCCAGTACGCGCCTATCTCGGCATCGACTGCGGCAGCACCACCACCAAATTCGTGCTGATCGACGAGGACGAAAACCTTCTGGATTCCTTCTACGCCTCCAACGCGGGAGAACCGCTGGAGGTGGCAAGAAAGGCTCTGTGGGAAATGAAGGAGAAGTGGGATGCCTCCGGAACGCCCCTTTCCATCCTTGCCGTCGGTACCACGGGCTATGGAGAGCTTCTGATGGAGCGTGCCTTCAGCGCGGAATACCATGTGGTGGAGACGGTGGCCCACGCCAGGGCGGCGGCGAAGTACGTGCCGGACGCCACCTTTCTTCTGGACATCGGCGGCCAGGACATGAAGGCCATCTGGCTGGACCGGGGCGTGATCACCAACATCGTGGTCAACGAGGCCTGCTCCTCCGGCTGCGGCTCCTTCCTGGAAAACTTCGCCGCGACCCTTCACATCCCGGTGGAACAGATCGCGGAATCCGCCTTTGCCTCCGACAGCCCGGCGGCTCTCGGAAGCCGCTGCACCGTTTTCATGAACAGCAGCATCGTCACCGCCCAGAGAAGCGGCAGACAGCCCCAGGACATCATGGCGGGCCTGTGCCGTTCCATCATTGAAAATGTGTTCACCAAGGTCATCCGGGTTTCCAATCTGGATTCCCTTGGCGACAAAATCGTGGTGCAGGGCGGCACCTTCCGCAACGACGCGGTGCTGCGCGCCCTGGAGCAGTATCTGGGACGGGAGGTTGTGCGCGCGCCATATCCCGGCGTGATGGGAGCCATCGGCGCCGCCATCCTGGCAAAAGAGAACCGGGAAAAGCAGCTCGCTTTAGGGACGGAGCCAAAGCGCTCCTTCATCGGCCTGGACGCCATGCAGGACTTTTCCTATTCCCAGGCGGAGGATTCCCCCTGCCCGTTCTGCGGAAATCACTGCAAACGGACGATCCTGCATTTTTCCAACGGAAGCTTCTGGGTGACCAACAACCGCTGTGAACGGGGCGAGGTGGTAGGCGATCCCAAAGAAGCCTCCGTCATCGCTGCGGTGAAGGAGAAGCAGAAGGAAAGGGAACGCACGCCGAACCTGTTTAAGCTGCGGGAACGGCTGCTGTTTCAGGACTATCCCATTTTCACGAATCCCTCTGACAGAAATACCGTCGTCGGACTGCCCCGGGTGCTGGCCTTCTGGGATACCATGCCCTTCTGGAGCACCTTTTTCCGGAGCCTGGGCTTCACCATACGCCTTTCCGCTCCCAGCAGCCGGACCATGTACGAAAGCGGGCTTTCCGCCGTCACCTCGGATACGGTATGCTTCCCCGCCAAGCTGGTGCACGGACATCTGCGCAATCTGGCGAAGCAGAAGGTGGACCGCATCTTCCTGCCCTCCATCGCTTCCGTCCCTTCGGAAAACGCTTCCGATACCAGCCAGTCCATGTGCGCGGTGGTGAAGGGGTATCCCCTGGTCATCCGCAATTCGGACGACCCGCAGGAGCGCTTCGGCATCCCGTTTGATATGCCCATGTTCCACTGGCGCACCCAGAATGACCGGGACAGCCAGATTGCCAAATACATGGCGGAGACCTTCCAGATCTCCGAGGCGGATACAAAGGCCGCCATCCACGCGGGGGATGAGGCGATGAAGTCCTTTCATACCGCATTGAAGGACGCGGGCCGGAAGGTGATGGAGGATATGAAAAAAGAGGGAACCTATGCCGTGGTGCTCGCCTCCCGCCCCTACCAGAACGACGCGCTGGTCAACCACGACCTGCCGGAAATGTTCACCTCCCGCGGCATCCCGGTGCTCACCGTGGATTCTCTCCCGGAGGTGGAATCGGTGGATCTTGGCAAAAGCACGGTGGAAATCGTCAACAACTTCCACGCAAGGATGCTCTCCTCTGCCATTCTCGCCGCCAGAAGCCCCGAACTGGAGTACGTCCAGATCGTCAGCTTCGGCTGCGGCCACGACGCCTATCTTTCCGATGAAATCATCCGCCTGATGCGGGAAATCTCCGGAAAGACGCCTCTGGTATTAAAGCTGGATGAAAGCGATATTCAGGGGCCGCTGCGCATCCGCGTCCGCTCCTTCCTGGAGACTCTGTCCTTAAGAAGGGAACGCGGGGAAAAAGAGGAAGTGCGGGAGCTTCCGGAGCCCTACCCTGTAAAATTCACCACTGCGGATAAGGAAAAGCTGGTTCTGGTTCCCAACACCTCCCACGCATTCAGCCGGATCATGGCCGCCGCCTTTGCCGGTCAGGGGCTACGCACCGAATCGCTGGAGCTGGGACGGGAGGAAGCGATCCGTTACGGCAAGCAGTATGTGCATAACGATATCTGCTTCCCTGCCCAGATGGTTATCGGGGAAGCCCTCGCCGCTCTGAAGAGCGGAAAATACGACACCAAAAATGTGGCCATCGGCATGGGAAAATACATGGGAGACTGCCGTCTTACCCACTACAGCAGACTGCTCAGGAAGGCGCTGGACGACGCCGGCTTCCCGGAGGTTCCCATCCTCACCAACGACGACCATGACGCCCACCAGCTCCATCCCGGCTTCAAGATGAACCTGCTCACCTCCATGCGCATCGCCTACGCCCTTCCCATGATCGACGCGATGGAAAGCCTTCTGCGAAAAATCCGGCCCTATGAGCTGGAGGCGGGCGCTGCGGACAGAGCCTTTGAGGAAGGCCTTAACGCCCTTTGCGACGGTCTGGAAAAGAGCGGCATCCGCGGAGCGAAAAAAGGCTTCGCCAAAGCCATCGAGCTGCTGAAAGCGGTTCCCTATGACAGGAGCGAAGAACGGCCGAAGGTGCTGATCGTGGGCGAATACCTGCTGAACTTCCATCCCGGCGCCAACCATGATATTGAGGCCTATCTGGAGAAAAACGGCCTGGAGATCATCGAGGCTTCCATGACCGACGTGATCCAGAAAACCTACTTTTCCAGAGGCAGCCAGGTACGGGAATATAAGCTGGATTCCAACCTGATGGAAAAAGGCTGGTACGCCGCCACGGATGTGATCTTTGACCTGGCTCATGAGGCCACGGACAAAATTGCCTCCGCCCATCCGCTGTACGAGCCTCCCTGCCGTCTGCCGGATCTGGCGAAGGGCAGCGATCCGATCATCTACCATACCTTCGATACCGGCGAGGGCATCCTGATTCCGGGTGAGATCATCCATCACGCGAAGGAGGGCTGCCGTGCGTTCGTCATTCTGCAGCCCTTCGGCTGCCTGCCGAACCATGTCGTGGGCCGAGGCGTTACCAAGCGCCTGAAATCCCTCTATCCGGACGCGCAGATCCTGACCCTGGACTACGATCCGGACATCAGCTTCGCCAATATTGAAAACCGGCTTCAGATGCTGATCATGAATGTAAAACAGGCTGCGGAGGGAAAGAACCTGAAACGGTCCTCCTGAAGTATGCCGTAAGTCCAAAATCCGTCGGTCTGCGTTTTTCCAGACCGACGGATTTTCCATAATCGCCCTGATTTCCTTCAGGGGAATATCAAATTCACGGAAAAACAATATCTGTCGTAATGTTTCCAATGCCTTATCGTCATAAAGCCGGTATCCCGCCTTACTCTTTCCGCTTGTCTCCCCCGCCGGATTGTGTTAGTATGGTTCTGACTAAGAGGATAGACGTTGGGAACGTGCCCGCCGGCCCGTTTTTCAACCGGAGCGAAAACCGCTCCGAACTGGGAGGAATTATGGAAACACTGAAAAAATTTATCCGCTACTATTCGCCTTATAAGGCCGTTTTCTTTCTGGACCTGCTCTGCGCGACCGTCATCAGCGTGGTGGATCTGGTTTATCCGCAGCTTCTGCGCAGCCTGACCGGAACGCTTTTCACCCGGGATGGCCAGACGATTTTAAACGCGCTTCTGCCCATCGCCATCGGCCTTTTTCTCATGTATCTCCTGCAAAGCCTGTGTAAATACTATGTCAGCTATCAGGGACACATGATGGGCGCGAACATGGAACGGGATATGCGCCAGCAGCTTTTTGACCATTATGAAAAGCTTTCCTTTTCCTATTACGATCAGAACAATTCCGGTCAGATGATGAGCAAGCTGGTCTCCGATCTGTTCGATATCGCGGAGTTCGCCCACCACGGCCCGGAGAACCTGTTCATTTCTCTGATCAAGGTGGTCGGTTCCTTCATATTCCTTTTCCTCATCAACTGGCGGCTCGCCATTCCCATGGCCGTTCTGGTGGTGTGCATGTTTGTTTTCTCCTTAAGCCAGAATCAGAGAATGCAGCTCACCTTCATGGATAACCGGAAAAAAATCGGCGACGTCAACGCCAGCCTGCAGGATACCCTGGCGGGCATCCGCGTGGTACAGTCCTTTGCCAATGAGGATGTGGAACGGGAAAAATTCCGGAAAAGCAATCACGGTTTCCTGCTTTCCAAGGACGCCAACTATAAATGCATGGGAAGCTTCATGGGCTGGAACCTGTTTTTCCAGGGCATGATGTATCTCGTCACCCTGGTATTCGGCGGATATCTGATCGCCAAAGGGCAGATGCAGGTCGGAGACCTCGCCATGTATGCCCTTTATATTGGAATTTTCATCAGTCCGATTCAGATCCTGGTGGAACTGACGGAAATGATTCAGAAGGGCATGTCCGGCTTCCGGCGTTTTATCGCCGTCATGGAAACGGATCCTGACATCGAGGATGCGCCTGACGCCCGGCCGCTTGCGGACGTGAAGGGACATGTTTCCTATGAAAATGTCTCCTTCCATTACAGCGACGACGACACGCCGGTGCTTACCAACGTTTCCTTCCAGATCCCGGCTGGAAAATCCATTGCTCTGGTAGGCCCCTCCGGAAGCGGAAAGACCACCATCTGCAATCTTCTGCCCCGTTTTTATGACGTGACCGGCGGACGGATCACCATCGACGGGCAGGATGTGCGCACCCTGACCCTGCAGTCCCTACGCCGTCAGATCGGCGTCGTTCAGCAGGATGTCTACCTGTTCTGCGGCACTGTCCGGGAAAACATCGCCTACGGCAAGCCCGGCGCTTCCATGGAAGAAATCATCGACGCCGCCAAAAAAGCCAACATACACGACTTCATCCAGTCCCTTCCCGACGGCTATGACACCTTTGTGGGAGAACGGGGAACCAGGCTCTCCGGCGGCCAGAAGCAGCGCATTTCCATCGCCCGCGTATTCCTGAAGAATCCGCCCATCCTGATTCTGGATGAAGCCACCAGCGCACTGGACAACGAAAGCGAGCGCTGGATTCAGCAGAGCCTGGATGTGCTCGCCAAAGACCGCACCACCATCACCATCGCCCACCGGCTGTCCACCATCCACGGAGCGGATGAGATTCTGGTCATCGCGGACAACGGCATCGCCGAACGGGGTACCCATGAGGAACTGATTCAGAAAAAGGGAATCTACGCACACTATTACGAAATGCAGTTTCAGTAAATAAACATTTCTGCCGTTTCCGACGGCAAGGAAAGGACACTTTTATGGCAGCTCTCAGAAAAATGCTTGGAGACATGAACGGAAACGCGGCCACATCCCTGATGCGCCTCATCGAGACGCAGAGCAGGGAAACGCTCACCCGCTGGGCGGCCGCCTATGCAAAAGAACAGTATCTTCCGCTGATCAAGGAAGAACCTGAAATTTTTCATCAGATGGAACAGACCATTTCCGCCGTAGAAGGCTTTCTGAACAAAGAAATGACGTTAAAGGAATTAAAACCGGTTCTTGCCAGTGCGCGAAGCGCTACGAAGGGGCTCGCCGACAGCCGCACGGCCGATCCCGTCGCTCTCGCCGCAGCGCGGGCAGTTTCCACCGCCTGTGCTGCGGCACAGACTCCTACCAACGCTTTCGGCTTTCTGCTTTACGGAGCCGCTGCCTGTGCCTATCACAGCGCAGGGCTCACAGAGACCGCAGCCACCTATGACCGGCTGGCGGAAGAAGAACTGCAGCGGGCACTGCAGTCCCTCCAGGCGTCTGCCGTTTTGGACGAGCCCCATCCTGTTTCCATCCGCTGGAACTGCTGATGCCCCGGTGAAATGGCCCTACAGCCCCTCCACCTGCGCACACATCAGCAGAAAGGCCCCTACACCGTGCAGATCGTTGATGGAAACCGGGCGTTCGCAGTAATGCCTGTAATCTCCCACACCGGTTCCAATGCACACGTTTCCGACCAGCAGGTCATCTCCGTCCCACTCCAGAGAACGGATCACGCCCTCATAGCCCCTGCGCGCCTTTTCCAGATATTCCTCCGGCAGAATTCCTTTTTTCACCGCCTTGCAGATCGCGGCCACAAACAGGCAGCTGCAGGAATTTTCCAGCCAGTTTCCTTCCATGCCGCCCTTATTTACCACCTGGTACCAGCGGCCGTCCTCCGACTGATACCTGCAGACCGCCTCCAAAAGCTCCTTCACCAGCGCGCAGAGCTTTTCATATCCGGGATGATCCTCCGGCAGAAAATCCAGATCATCCAGCACGGCCACAGGAACCCAGCCGATGCTTCTGCCCCAGAATTCTGAAGAAAGTCCCGTTTCCGGATCTGCCCATTCCTGCTTCTTCGCATAGTCCCAAGCATGATACCACAATCCTGTTTTCTCATCTCTCGTCTTTTCCCGCATGAGAAGCGCTTCCTTCACCACCAGATCCAGAAATTCGGGCTGATGAAATCTGCTTCCGTACTCCGCTGCAATCGGGCCTCCCATATACAGTCCGTCCAGCCACATCTGCTCCGGGCAGTCCACCTTATGCCAGAAGCCGCCTATCTCATTTCTGGGAAAATCCTTTATGGCCGCGAGCAGGGTATCCAGCGCCTTTTTGTATCTCTCATCTCCCGTTTCATCCAGAAGCGGATAAAGCAGAATCCCGGGCTGAATATCGTCAAGCGCTCCCAGATCGCATTCGTGAATTTCTCCCTTTTCATCCACACAGGAATCCACCCAGCCCTTCATGTAGTCAAAATACCTCCGATCTCCGCAGAGCAGGTACGTCTGATACACCCCGGACAGGAATACGCCCTGATGATAATGAAAGTGTCCTTTCGGCGGCAGATCCTGCGCCTGGAATTTACGCATCATGGTTTCCACAGCTGCCTTTGCATAGTATAATGCACTGTTTTCGGTACTCATATTTTCCCTCCTTCTCTTCACGTCCAAACCAAATCGGTCATTGTGATATATTGCAGTATACTATAGACAATACCCCAAATCAATCCGGATTTTCCGGACCTCTCTTCTCTCCAATTGCGCTGCCATGCTGCACATGATATACTGAAACTGACACCAGTGATGAACCATCCTCTGAATCACTTCGAAAGGGAGCGTGCTTCAGTTGCCGTCCGAAGGCGGCGGAAAGGGGGAAATATGGCAAAATACCGTTGCAGCGTATGCGGCTACATCTATGACGAGGAGCAGGAGGGGGCTCCGTTTTCTGAACTGAGAGAATGCCCCGTCTGCCATCAGAGCGCGGATAAATTTGTGCTCTGGCAGGAGGAGGCAGACATAAAAAAACAGCCCGCAAAGGAGCTGAAACTGGATTATCCGAAGGAATTTGTCCGCAGCGACGCTTCCTGCCGGTATATGAATGAAATCCATGAAATGGCGGTGACCGGGAAAAGCATTTCAGCCGCAATGGGGACGCTTCTTCCCATGCCAGGCTGGGATGATATTCTCATTCTGGGCGCACAGCTAGACCCCATGCCGCTAAATGAGGACGCCGAAGTGCGCACCACCACCGTGATCGGTCCGCATGCCGCCAGGCCGCTCGTTCTGGAAAATCCGGTTTATATCTCGCACATGTCCTTCGGCGCGCTTTCCAGAGAGGCCAAGGTTTCCCTTGCCCGCGGCTCCGCCATGGCCCACAGCGCCATGTGCTCCGGAGAAGGCGGGATCCTGCCGGAAGAAATGCAGGCGGCGGACAAATATATCTTTGAATACGTGGGGAATCTCTACAGCGTAACCCCTGAAAATCTCCGCAATGCGGATGCCATCGAAATCAAAATCGGGCAGGGAACCAAACCCGGCATGGGCGGCCATCTGCCCGGTGAAAAGGTGACGGCGGAAATCAGCCGAATCCGGAACAAGCCGATGGGTAAGGATGTGATCGCTCCTTCCCGTTTTCCCGGAATTGAAACAAAGGAAGATATGAAGGCCCTCGTCAGTCAGCTCCGGATGGCCTCCGAAGGACGCCCCATCGGCATCAAGATTGCCGCCGGCCACATTGAGCGGGACCTCGCCTTCTGTGCATATGCGGAACCGGACTTCATCACCATTGACGGGCGAGGCGGGGCGACGGGTTCCTCTCCCATGCTGCTCCGGGATTCCGCAAGCGTTCCCACCATCTACGCGCTGCACCGCGCCAGAAAATATCTGGACAGCATCGGATCGGACATCAGCCTGATCATCACCGGCGGGCTCCGGGTTTCCTCCGATTTCGCCAAGGCCATCGCCATGGGCGCGGACGCCATTGCCGTAGCAAGCACCCCGCTCATCGCCATGGCCTGTCAGCAGTACCGGATCTGCGGAACCGGAATGTGTCCCATGGGCATTGCCACGCAGGATGAAGAGCTGCGCAGGCGCCTGAATCAGGACGCCGCAGCGGCAAGGGTTGCCAACTTCCTGAATGTCTCTCTGGAGGAGCTTAAAATGTTCGCCCGGATCACCGGACACGCCGACCTGCATGATCTGTCCGTGGAGGATCTGTGTACTGTCAGCCGGGAGATCAGCGAATTTACGGACATTCCTCACGCATAACTTCTCTGATCTTATCCGCATTCCGACAGGCGTTCAGAATGCCTTCCGATTCATGTCAATCTCCTTTTCTGCCAGTCAGAGTTTTTTCTGCAAAAAGGAGTCCCGTTTCCGGAACTCCCTGATTGTCAGAACTCTTATGCGATTTTGGATTTTGCAACCTCAGCCAGCGTAGCAAATCCTTCTGCATCATTCACAGCCATCTCAGCCAGCATCTTTCTGTTGATATCCACACCAGCCAGCTTCAGGCCGTGCATGAACTTGCTGTAGGACAGGCCGTTGATTCTTGCAGCAGCGTTGATACGGGTGATCCACAGCTGTCTGAACTGACGCTTTCTCTCCTTACGTCCTGCATAGGAGGAGGTGAGCGCTCTCATAACGGACTGCTTCGCAACCCTGTACTGTTTGGATCTTGCTCCTCTGTAGCCCTTTGCAAGCTTTAATACTTTATTATGTTTTCTTCTGGCATTCATGCCGCCTTTGATTCTTGCCATCTCTTTAACTCCTCCTTACGAATTATAAATACGGTAAAATCTTCTTCATATTCTTAACATTGGTAGCGTCCGTAATCGCTGCCTGTCTGAGATTTCTCTTTCTCTTCGTGGATTTCTTCGTTAAGATATGGCTCTTATAAGCTTTCGCTCTCTTTAACTTGCCCGTTCCGGTAACCTTGAAACGTTTTGCTGCTGATCTGCTTGTCTTCATTTTCGGCATAACAAAATCCTCCTGTATTCATTCCAAAAATCTATTTTAACTGCACGTGTTAACGCTTTTCAGTTAAAAACATGGTCATGGTACGGCCTTCCACCTTGGGAGCCTTCTCAACCACCGCAACGTCGGAAAGCATCTGGGCAAAATCATCCAGAATATGCTTGGTGGTCTGCATATGAGCCATCTCACGGCCGCGGAAACGCAGGGTCACCTTCACCTTGTTTCCCTTCGTCAGGAACTTTCTCGCCGCGCTCACCTTCGTGTTCAGATCGTTGGTATCGATGTTCGGAGACATGCGGATTTCCTTGATCTCGATGGTTCTCTGCTTCTTCTTCGCTTCCTTTTCCTTACGGGCAAGCTCATATCTGTACTTGCCGTAGTCCACAATCTTACAGACCGGAGGCTTCGCCGTAGGGGCGATCTTCACCAGATCCAGTCCGGCCTCTTCTGCAATCTTCAGGGCTTCCCTGGAGGACATGATGCCGAGCTGTGCGCCGTCCTCTCCAATCAAACGTACTTCCCTGTCTCTGATCTGTTCGTTGATAAATAACTCGCTAATTGTCTTACCCTCCTAAGAAATCTGGAACCCGGCTTATCGCCGGCGCCGGATACCGGCTTCTGCCGTCTATCCGAAACAGTAACTCCCGATTCGCCGTGCAAACTCCAATCCGATAGCCGTCATTCAAGCCTTTCAGCCAACAAAAAAACGGACAGCATTACTATCCGCCAGTTAACATCTCACAACCGAAATCTCCCGTCCGGTCTATCAAACATGAACGCCTATAAGCCCAATCGCCATAGGGTGAGAGCGGATACTCTGCTTTTTGTCGAATATGGGAATGATGCAACAGAAACATCATTCGTTGTTCTGCACTTGCGTACTTATGTACTTTATCACAGTCCTACCGCCGTGTCAACCTTTTCCCGGCCTTTTTCAGGTTAAACTTATAAACTGTTATTCCAACCAGACGCCTTCCGGCGCCCTTTTTT